>DATILK010000419.1:0-6230 GCA_035476555.1 Chthoniobacterales bacterium
AACGGCCACCAGCTGCGTTTGACCGGCGGTGGCGGCGGAGGCGGTTCAAAACCCTGCTCCTGTTCAAGTCCCGATTTTTCGACGGTGATGTCGGAGGGAAGCGAAGCTTGCGACTGAGTCGGTCGTGGTGAAGGCCGCGGCGCCGGTCGCGGAACTGGCGAAGCTTCGACCACTGTTCGTTCCGGTTTCGGTGTCGTGGCCGGCGGGCTCGGCGTCTTGGCCGGTTCCGCTTTCTCGGTTCGCTTCTCTTTTGGCGTGGGCGATTTCTCCGGCTCTGGACTCTTCGTTTTCGCCGGCGTCGCAGTGGCCTTCGCTTTCGGCTTTGGAGTTACGTCCTCGTCTTCATCGCCGCCCGGAGTTTTTTTCGCCTTTGGTTTTGGCGTCGGGGTTGGCGTCGGCTTTTTCTTGGACTTGGCTTTCCGCTTCGCCGGTTTTGGAGTCGGGCTCGGCTTCGGCGTTTCGGATGGGGTCGGCGAAGCGACCCCCCGCATTTCTTCGCGCGGTTTCTTTTTCTTTTCGTCGCTTGTTTGGGCGCGGACGAAGACCGCAAGAAGCGCGGCCAATCCAAAAATTGTCCCGAGAAAAACGCGCAGCCGGATCACGGGAGGCGAGCGTAACAGAGGCGAGTGCGCGATCAAGCGGGCTGTGGCACCGCCTCGTGCGCGACGACCGCGCGCTCGCGTTCGCGCCGCAGAATCGCGTTTAGTTTTCCGCCCAGCAATAACAGCAGACACGTCAGGTACATCCAGGTCATCAACACGATGATGGAAGCGAGCGCCATGTAGGTCGGGTTATACCGGTCGTATTTCGCGACGTAAAACTGGAAAAGTTTCGTGACGATAATCCAGCCGATCGCGAAAAAGAACGCGCCGGGAAGAGCCTGGCGGACCGTAAAATAATTTTCCGGCGTCAGCAGATAGAGGGCGAGCGCGAGACCGACGAGGGCGAGCGCGGTCAACGGAAAGCTCAGGAACGCGACCCATTCCTGGAGCGGAATGGTAAGCTGGAAATTTACTTCGGCCTGGCCGGCCAGGGTCTCGCCAAAGACCATGGCGTTGAAACAAAACAGCGTTGTGATTCCGAACCAGAAGACGAGAAAAAACGCGATGATGTATTTCGACCACCAATTGCGGTCCTCGACGACGCCGTGGGTGCGGCTCAAGGCGTAGGAAGTCGTCGAGATGAAAAGCGTGCCGAGCCAGAGGCCGAAGAAAATGCCGACGTTCGCCAGGGTACCGCTCGATCCAGTGACGACGATGTTCGCCACCAATGAATCGATGATTTCCTGCACCTTTGGATCGGCCGGCAGGAAATTTTTCAGGACGCTGATCATCTGACGCAGCCGCGCGGGGTCGGTGCCGAAGAGACTGAGCAAATGCCAGAGGAAAAGCAGTCCGGGCGCGAGGGTGAACAAAAACTGGTAGGCCATCTGGGCCGCGAGTCCGGTCGTGGTGTCCATGGCCGTCTCGTAAACGAGCCGGCGAAATATTTTGCCGGCGAACTTGAGCCACCTCATTGCGGCGAAGTTTACTTTGCCGGAAGCAAATATCCATTAAACTCCGAAGGCTTTTCCGATAACGTTTCTGGCAAGTTCGCGGCGGGAGCGGGCCTAACGAGTCTTGAAAAACATTCTCATCCTCACGGCCGGCTACGGCGAAGGGCACAACAGCGCCGCCCGCGGTATTCGCGACGGCCTGCGGAAAATCGCGCCGCACGACGTCCACGTCGAGCTCCACGATCTCTTCGCCGACACCTACGGCATCGTGAACGATTGGGTGCGCACCATGTACATGGGGATGATCAATCGCACCCCGCGCGTCTGGGGCGTGATCTATCGCTGGCTCGATCGCCAGACGGATTTCGTCGGCGATTTCCGGATTTTTTTCCCGCTGAAAAGTTATCTGCGGCGATTGCTCGCGCGCCTTCAGCCGGACATCATCGTGTCCGTTTATCCCGCTTATCCCCACATCCTCGACGAGATGTTCGGCCGCGACGGCGCGAAGCAATACAAGCGCGTCGTTGTGGTCACCGACTCGATCAGCGTCAACGCGATGTGGTATCGAGGCAGCGCCGATTATTTTATTCTGCCGAACGAAGTGAGCGCCGATGTCCTTCTCCAGGCCGGCGTGCCCGCGGAGAAAGTGAAGACGCTCGGGTTTCCCGTTAGTCCCGTTTTCGCGCAGCCGGGAGAACCGCGGCCGGAGCCGTCCGACGAAAATGGCCGGCGCGTGCTCTACATTATTAATGCGGCGAACGCCTCCGCGCCGGAGCTCGTCCGTCGCCTGGCGCATTTGCCCGACATTCAACTGACGGTCACCGTCGGTCGCAATGCCGGGTTGAAAGTTTCCGTGGAAAAAATTCGGCGGACCGTGACGCAGGAATTTGAAACCGTGGCCTGGAGTGACGAGCTGCCGCGGCTCTTGCGCGCGAATCATCTGGTCATCAGCAAAGCCGGCGGGGCGACGGTGCAGGAAGCGATGTGCGCCGCCTGCCCGATCATCGTGAACCACGTGATCCCGGGACAGGAAGAAGGTAACGCGCGTTACATCATGGAAACGAAGTCCGGCACGATGGCGCTGACGCACGACGCCGTGATCGCCGCCGTCCAAAATGCGTTCGCAAACAACGGGGCACAATGGCGCGAATGGGCCATGAACATCAGTCAGCTCGGAAGACCGACCGCGTCGCTCGATATCGCAGAGTTCTTGCTCTCGATCTGATGTCCTGGGTAGCGCGCGCGTCTCGTGCGTTGGCGAACGCGTCTCGCGTTCGCGGGCTTTTAGGAAGCATGTCTTGGCGAGACGCCAAAACCAACGCGCGAGACGCGCGCGCTACCCAGATGAGATTTGCTCTCCGGCAAAGAACGTCTGTCGAACTTCCAGTTCCGGCGAAAGGACAACAAAATCCGCATCAGCGCCCGCTTCGAGTTTGCCTTTAGTCGTTAGGTCAAGTGCGTGCGCGGGATTAGCGCTCGCCATCGCCACGGCTTCATGAAACGGAACACCAACCTGCTTTACCATGACGCGCACGAGATCGATCATGCGTGAGGCGCTGCCGGCCAGGCCGGAGCGATCGGCCAGCAAACAGACGCCGTCGTCCACGACGCAACTTCGGCCGCCGAGAGAAAACTCTTTTCCAACCGGTAAGCCGGCGCCGGCGGTTGCATCCGTCACCAGACAAATTCCCGCTGGACCTTTGGCGCGGTACAGCATTTTCATCAGCGTGGGCGAGACGTGGTGGCCGTCAGCGATCAGCTCGCAGATGATCTCCGGCTGACTGAGCGCGAATTCGAGCAGACCCGCTTCGCGATAAATCCCCCGCCGCCGCGCGGACGACATTGCGTTGAAGGTGTGGGTGACGTGTCCCATTCCGTATTCGAAACCAGCCCGCGCTTCGAGATCGGACGCATCGCTGTGGCCGCCGCTCGCAATGATCTTGTGCATTCGCAATCGATCGATCAGCGCGAGAGCGTCCGGCAGCTCCGGAGCGAGCGTGACGATCTTGATGATGTCGGCAAACGGCAGGAGCTGATCGACCAGATACGGTTCCGGGTCGCGAATAAATTCGGCGCGCTGCGCTCCGGACCGGTTTTTCGAAATGAACGGTCCTTCCACGTGGACGCCCGCGATTTGCTTCACGTCGTTGCGCGCGACGCGCACCGCGCGCAGCACTTCGACGATCTCGCCGATCGGCGCGGTGACGGTGGTCAACAACAGCGAAGTCGTTCCGCCGCTCGCGTGATAGTCGCAGATGGTGCGGAACGCTTCTGTTCCTTCCATCGTGTCCCGCCCCAGCGCGCCGTGCAGGTGAAGATCGATAAAACCCGGCGCGAGATAATTGCCCTGCAGATCAACCGCGCCCGCGGCCAATGTTTGCTCGCGAATCTCCACGATCGTTCCGCCTTCCACGACCAATTCGAGTCCGTCACGGATTCCGTCTGCCAAAACGAGACGCGCGTTCGAGAAAATCATAGTCGCAAAAGTTTGACAGGGCGCGCCGCGATTTCCTCGGAAAATCCGAGCGCGTGTTTGAACTGCCAGTCGCGTTCAAGCGGATTTCGGAGGCTCTGGCAACGCCGAAATGTCGCGCGATCGATCCAGCCTTGAAGCCACATTCGATGGCCGAGCACCGGGACGGGAAAATCGCTTCCGTGCAGGATGCGCGGCGCGATCTCTTCGCGCAGACAATCGCGTAAATGCTCGCAACGATTCAGTGAAACCAGCGCGCTGATGTCGCCATAGAGATTCGGAAACTCGCGCAGCATCGCGGCCCAGTCGTCGAAGTAATCGGGATCGAACGCGCCGCTTTTCGTTGCGCAATGCGCGGCGATCACCGTCACGCCGCATTCGAGCGGCAAGCGCAACAGCTTCGGATCGGCGAAAGCCGGGTTGACGATCGGCACCGTGTGCTCGCCGCCGGTGTGCGCGAGAAGTGGCAGCCCAGCTTCCGCCATTCGTTCCCAAAAGGTGCGGTAACGTTTGTCGGAAGGATCGATGTTCTGGCAGTTCGGCAGACATTTCATCAGGGCCGCGCCGCGCTCCAGACAACGCTCCAGCTCGTCGAGGGCATCGCGACGCGCCGGATGAATCGAGACGCCCGCGAGAAACTCCGGGAATTTTTCGGCGAGATCCAGAACGACATCGTTTGGGACGAACATCGAGCCAAGATCGTCGCGCGGCGTGCCATCCGGATCGTGGACGCGCTCGTGGGCGAGAAGGACCACGGCGTCCATCGAAGATTCGCGGACCAGCTCGGCGAGATGCTCAGAATAAATCGCTTCCAGGTTTCCTTCGAGCGCGCTCGCGGGAATGCCGAGCTGGCGAAGCATGAAGCCGGCAAGCCAACGATGCCATCCGTTTAAACGCAACCAAGCGCCGGAACCGCCGCCGCCGTTGCCGACCATGTGAACATGGATGTCGATCAGGCGCGGTTCTCTTTTCGCCACCGTCTCCATCGATGGCGAAGCGTTGCGTTTCCCAGGCGCTGAGTCCATCATCTTCGCTGCGATGGAACTTGATTACGATGTCGTGATTATCGGCGGCGCGTTCTCCGGCGCGGCCACGGCATTGATGCTGAAACGGAAGCATCCCGCGGCGCGCATTCTGATCATCGAGAAAAGCGCGGAGTTCGATCGCAAGGTCGGCGAATCCACGACCGAGCTGAGCAGTTGTTACATGACCCGCCTCCTTGGCCTAACGAATTATCTCGGGCACCATCAGCTGGCGAAACAGGGACTGCGGATGTGGTTTGCCAACCAGCCCGACCAGCCCTTCGACGATTGCGTTGAGCTGGGCGCGAAATATCAGTCGCGCCTGCCGACGTTCCAGGTCGATCGCAGCACGCTCGACCAACACCTGCTCGATCTCGCGGTCGAAGCTGGATGCGATTTGCAGCGGCCGGCGAAGGTGACAGCGCTCGAACTTGGGGAAGATTCAGCCTCAGTGGCGCATGATAACGCGACCGTGCGCACCCGCTGGGTCGTGGACGCGAGCGGGCGGGCGGCGATGCTCGCGCGCAAGCTCGGCCATCTCGAACCAAACCTCGAACATCCCATCAACGCGGTCTGGGCTCGTTTCACCGGCGTGAAAGATTGGGACAGCTATGAGTGGCGGGAAAAATTCCGCGATTACGCGAACGCCTGCCGCACGAGCCGCAACTGGGCGACCAATCATCTCATGGGCCACGGCTGGTGGTGCTGGATCATTCCGTTGCGCGGCGGCGATGTGAGCGCCGGGATTGTTTACGATTCGCGCATTTTCAAATTGGCGGAAGGGCCGAGCCTCGCCGAGCGGCTCCGCGCCCATCTGCTTTCGCATCCGGTCGGCGCGGAAATTTTCTCCGGCGCGCAAGTGATCGAAGGCGACGTCCATGCATTTTCCGCGATGCCTTATTCGAGCGCGAAGGTTTGCGGCAACAGTTGGATCACCGTGGGCGACGCCGCGGGATTCATCGACCCGCTTTACAGTCCCGGGCTCGATTTCTGTTCTTACACGAGCTACTTCGTCGCCGATTTGCTGGCGCGCAGTCTGGCCGACGAAGATGTCTCGGCCGCGCTTTCTTATTATAATGAGCAATACCCGGTGACGTACCGGCTCTGGTTCGAGACGCTCTACAAGGACAAATATTTTTACATGGGCGACGCCGAGCTCATGGCGGCTGCGCTGTTGCTCGACGTCGGCATGTACTTTGCCGGACTCGTTATCCCGGTTTACAAGGATCCCGAGCGCGAA
>DATILK010000420.1:0-2098 GCA_035476555.1 Chthoniobacterales bacterium
TAAAGATCGAGCAACGCCTGGATCAGAAATGCGTAGTCGTCGGCAAAACCTTCGATCGCGCTTCGGCCTTCTCGAAAATTGCGGAACAAAATTTTCCGCGACGCATCGTAGAGCTCGGCGCGAAGAAAACTCGCCGCTCGCGTTGCCGCCTCCAAATATCCGGCGTCACCGAGAACCTGAGCCGCTCGCGCAAAGGCCGAGATCATCAGGCCATTCCACGCCGTGATGATCTTGTCGTCCAAATGCGGTCGGGGCCGTTTAGCTCGAAGCGCAAACAATGTCTCTCGCGCGCGCGCGAGAATCTCCCGCACTTCGTTTTCTTGTTTCCCGAAATGTTTCGCCGTGGCCGCGGTGCTGCCCAGCTCGATCAGGATATTTTTGCCGGTGAACTCGCCGTGCGGATCGCCGCCGGCCGGCACGTTGCCCTCGGCTTTAACGGCATAATGGAAATCAAAAATCTCAGCAACCGGCCCGAGCGCGGAATCGACTTCCTTCTTGTCCCAAACGTAAAACGCTCCTTCCGCTTTCTTCGTGGGATTGTCAGGGACAACGCTGTCGGCATCTTCCGCGGAAAAAAAGCCGCCATCCTTTGCAGTCATGTCGCGACGGACGTAATCGAGAATGTCGCGGGCGACGGACTCGAAGATCGGCTCGCGCGTAATTTGGAACGCTTCCAGATAGGCGACCGCGAGCTGGGCCTGGTCGTAGAGCATTTTTTCGAAATGCGGGACGTGCCAGTAGGCGTCGACGGAATAGCGATGGAAACCGCCGCCGAGATGATCGTGCATTCCGCCCGCGGCCATTTTGCGGAGAGTGAACAGATTCATTTCCAGGGCGTGTTTGCCGCTCTCGGATTGCGGATTGCGCGCGTAAACACGCGTCAGAAAATTTAGCGTGACCGGCCGCGGAAATTTCGGAGCAACGCCGAACCCGCCCTCATGCGCGTCGTAGCTGCGGGCGATTTGCTGGTAAGCGGCGTCGAGAGTCTTGGCGTTGAGCCGCGAGCCGGGCTCAACGGTTCCGGCGACAGCAGCTTCGGCTAACGCGGCGACGATCTTGGTTCCCTGTTCGGAAATCTTCTCGCGGTCCTTTTTCCACGCAGCCGCGATTCGTTCCAACACTTTAGTGAAGCCGGGCTGGCCCCATCGATCTTCCGGCGGAAAATAAGTTCCGCCGACAAACGGTTTCAGCTCGGGCGTGAGCCAGACGCTCATCGGCCATCCGCCCCCGCCTGTCGTGGCCTGGACGAACGTCATGTAAACGCGATCGACGTCGGGCCGTTCTTCGCGATCGACCTTGATGTTGACGAACTCGCGATTCATCACGGCTGCGGCTTCCGGATTCTCGAACGATTCGTGCGCCATGACGTGGCACCAATGGCAGGTCGAATAGCCGATGGAGAGGAAGATCGGTTTGTTCTCGCGCCGTGCGATCGCGAACGCTTCCTCGCCCCACGGAAACCAATCCACAGGATTATCGGCGTGCTGAAGGAGGTAGGGCGATTTCTCGCGCGCAAGACGATTCGGCATCGCTCATCCTAGCGCGTCGCATAGCGACGCGGCTACAGAAGATTCACTTTCGGCGCCGTCTCGGGTCTCCAGGGATTCGTGCCGTCCGCTTCAACCGCGTCGCGATAACGCGAAAGCATTTCGCGAAATTGATCGAGATTCAGATCGTGTCGCTCAGCTCCAAACGGCCCCAGATTTTTTTCCGCGAGCCGAAACAAACGCACCGCCGGCCCGAGCCGCTTTCCATGTTTCGGATGCGTCGGATGTTCGAATTGCTTCTGCAAATGGACGAACGCGCCCGCGGCCTGGATCAAACCTTTGAAATATTGCGCGTCCTCCGGCGCGATCGGATCGTGCAGCCACACCTGTTCGAGGACATCGTGCGCTTCGTAATAACGCTGCTCGTTCCAGCAATGAAAAAAGGCGCGGTAATACGGATGGGCCGCGATGCCCGTCCCGCCCCGTTCGTTTCCCAGCGATTCGACGAATCGCGAAATCCTCTCGCCTTTGTCCATGGACGCCTTAACTTGACGGCGCCTGCGATGATGGGCAAACGACGACGCTTCAGTCTTCGCGAGGAACGGTCGCTC
>DATILK010000421.1:0-2677 GCA_035476555.1 Chthoniobacterales bacterium
ATGAGCTTGATGCCGATGAACGGCACGATAACGCCACCAAAGCCATAGATGAGGAGGTTGCGCTGGAGAATGGCGAGGGCGCCCATCGGTTTGTAGGCCACGCCGCGCAGGGCCAGCGGAATCAGCGCGATGATGACGAGGGCGTTGAAAATGACAGCGCTAAGGATGGCGCTGGCGGGACTGTGCAGGTGCATGATGTTGAGCGGCGCGATGGCCGGGAAGGTCGCCATCAACATCGCGGGAATAATCGCGAAATACTTCGCCACATCGTTCGCGATGCTGAAGGTCGTAAGCGAACCGCGCGTGATTAACATTTGTTTCCCGATCTCAACAATGTCGAGGAGCTTGGTGGGGTTGCTGTCGAGGTCGACCATGTTGCCGGCTTCGCGCGCGGCTTGCGTGCCGGTGTTCATCGCCACACCGACATCAGCTTGCGCGAGCGCCGGCGCGTCATTCGTGCCGTCGCCGGTCATCGCCACGAGATGACCGTCGGCTTGTTCCTGACGAATGCGTTTCAGCTTTTGCTCCGGCGTCGCTTGCGCCATAAAATCCTCCACGCCCGCCTCGGCAGCGATGGCCGCGGCAGTCAGCGGATTGTCGCCGGTGATCATCACCGTTTTGATTCCCATTTTGCGCAACTGCGCGAAGCGATCTTTGATCCCGCCTTTGACCACGTCTTTGAGCTCGATCGTGCCGAGCGTCATCATGTCCGAGGCGACCACGAGAGGTGTGCCGCCGCGATGCGAAATTTCATCGACAATCTTCGCGACCGGCTGCGGAAAAATTCCGCCGGCGGATTCGACGAATCCGCGCACCGCTTCCGCCGCGCCTTTGCGCACGTGCATGGTCGGCTGCGCGCCGTTGGCGTGAAGATCGACACCGCTCATCCGCGTCTGCGCGGTGAACGGCACGAACGTCGCCTCGAGCTCGTGCATCTCCCGCGCGCGCAATCCGAATTTCTCTTTCGCCAAAACGACAATGGAGCGGCCCTCCGGCGTTTCGTCTGCGAGCGAGCTTAATTGTGCCGACGCCGCGAGGTCGTTAGGCTCGACACCCGGGGCGGCATGAAACGCCACCGCCATGCGATTACCGAGAGTGATCGTGCCGGTTTTGTCGAGCAACAGAACATCGACATCTCCCGCCGCTTCGACCGCGCGGCCGCTCATTGCGAGCACGTTTCGTTGAAGGACACGATCCATTCCGGCGATGCCGATGGCGCTGAGCAAACCACCGATGGTTGTCGGAATCAGGCAAACGAGCAGCGCAACGAGAACCGGAATCGAAAACTCAGTGGCGGAATAGATGCCGAACGGTTTCAGCGTCACGCAGACGAGCAGGAAAATGAACGTGAGCGCGGCCAGCAGAATTGTCAGCGCGATTTCGTTAGGCGTTTTTTGACGACGCGCTCCTTCAACCAACGCAATCATGCGATCGAGAAAGCCGCCGCCTTTCTCCGTCGTGACGCGAATGACAATCCGGTCGCTCAGCACGCGCGTGCCGCCAGTGACCGCACTCCGGTCACCGCCGCTTTCGCGAATCACAGGCGCCGATTCACCGGTGATGGCCGCTTCATCGACACTCGCGATTCCTTCGATGACATCGCCATCCGCCGGAATAACGTCGCCCGCTTCGCAGACGACGAGATCGCCTTTCTCCAACATCGGCGCGGGAATTTGCTGTTCGCGCCCGTTGTGCAACTTGCGCGCCATCGTGTCCTTGCGCGCGCGACGCAGACTCGCGGCTTGCGCTTTGCCGCGACCTTCCGCGACTGCTTCGGCGAAATTCGCAAACAGGACCGTGAACCAAAGCCAGATCGCCAGTTGGGCAACGAAACCGCGCAGCGCGGGTTCGGAGGTAACGATTCCAACGGTAGTGAGAGCCGCGCCCACCATGGTCACAAACATGACCGGGTTTTTGATCATTAAACGCGGGTTGAGTTTCTTGAACGCGTCAACGATCGCCGGGCCGGCAATGTTCCAGTCAAAAAGCGAAGGAGCGTTCTGCTTCATAGATCAAAAGAGTTTTCCCTGGAGGTTGAGGAAATGCTCAACCACTGGTCCAAGCGTGAGCGCCGGGAGAAAATTCAGCGCACCGATCAGAAGCACCGTGCCTAACAAAAGAATGAGAAACGTGCCGCCGGAGACAGGGAAGGTTCCTGCGCTGGCTGGCGCAACTTTCTTCTGCACCAGCGAACCGGCCAGCGCCATGATCGGAACGATCATGAGGAAACGTCCGGCCAACATGTCGAGGCCGAGAGTGGTGTTGTACCAAGGCGTGTTGCCGGAAAGGCCGGCGAACGCGCTGCCGTTGTTGCCGGCGCCGGAACTGAAAGCGTAAAGAATTTCCGTTAGGCCATGCGGGCCATTGTTGTTCAAACCGGCCAACCCCCATTTGTTGATCACGGCGGTCGCGGAAAAACCGAGGATGACAATCGCGAGTATGAGCAACGACAGCATCGCCATCTTCACATCGTAGGCTTCGATTTTTTTTCCGAGATATTCCGGCGTGCGGCCAACCATCAAACCCGCGATATAGACCGCGAGGACGACGAAGACGAGCATTCCGTAGAGTCCGGCGCCGACACCGCCGAAAATGATTTCGCCGAGTTGGATATTAAACAGCGGGACGAATCCACCAAGCGCGGTGAACGAATCGTGCATCGAATTGACCGCGCCAC
>DATILK010000422.1:0-6768 GCA_035476555.1 Chthoniobacterales bacterium
AACCATCAGCGAGCTTGTTTGTCCGCCGAGTAATCAGCGCCTTAAAGTGACGGCCAGGAAGAGCAAAAAGGGGCGGAGTAAGAGCAAAAGAGGGCAGAGCTAAATATCGACACCGCGGGATTTTGACGACCGAAGAGCAAAGGGGTCGGTCTTAGAATCCCGGCAAATCCGGTGGGGCTTTTCGCGAGTCTGGGCGACAATAGCCCAGCACTTCAGTGCTGGGATCAAATGGTGAATTCTTCCGGCGAGTCCCGGCAGGGACGAAAGGAGCGGCGCGCACCTGATCAAGACGTTTCTGTCGTCCCGAGACGAGACTCACGTTCCTGGCATCTCAGGGTCCCAGCGCTAAGGCGCTGGGCTATTTTCAGAGGAAGGAGGCGGAAGCAAACGCCCAACGCCGAACGCCCAACATCCAATATCGAATGAAAGGCTTGCGGCAGCCGAGCGGCTGATACCTATTCACAGCGTGACAAGCGGATTGAGGCTGGGGGTTAATATCGATCATGTGGCGACGCTGCGGCAGGCGCGCTATGCGACGATGCCGGAATCGAAGAATGCGGAACCGGACCCGATCGCGATCGCGGGGATTTGTGAGAGAGCGGGGGCGCATGGGATCACGGCGCATCTCCGGGCGGATCGGCGTCATATGCAGGATCGCGATATCGAGCGGCTCCGGAATTCGATCATGACGAAGCTCAACCTGGAGCTCGGGAATACGCCGGAGATCGTGGATATCTCGCTCCGGATTTTGCCGGATGAAGTGTGCCTGGTCCCGGAGAAACGCGAGGAGGTGACGACGGAAGGCGGGCTCGATGTGGTGGTAAACAAGAAGGAGCTGGCGACGACGGTGAAGCGGTTCCAGTCGGCGGGGGTGCGGGTGAGTTTGTTCATCGATCCGGAGCTGGAACAGATCGATGCGGCGGCGGAGCTGGCGGCGGACATGGTGGAACTGCACACGGGCAAGCTGGCGAACGCGTTTACGAACGAGATCGCAAAGCTGGAGTTGGAACGGCTGCGGGCGGCGTCGGAGGCGGCGCACACGGCGAAGCTACAAGTGAACGCGGGGCATGGGATCAATTACAAGAACATGGCGCTTATTCATAAGATCCCGCACCTGGTGGAGCTGAACATCGGGCATTCGATCGTGGCGCGAGCGATGTTTGTGGGATTCGAGGATGCGGTGAGGGAGATGCTGGGGTTGATGGAGGGGTATAAGGGATGAGGGAGCGCGGCGAAACGGAGTTGGAAAGCCCGGCCTCGCCCTGTCGGGCTGTGTTACGGCGAAAGCCAAGTGCGTTCCCAAACAGAGTTTGGGAACGAGGGAATGAACGTCCAACGGCGAATGTCTAAGGAAGATTAATTCGGTGAAAATTCCTGAGCTATGAGCGTGCTGGGGATTGGGGTGGACTTAGTGGAGAATGCGCGGATCGAGCATTCGCTGGAGAGATTCGGCGAACGGTTCTTGCATCGGGTGTTTACGGCGGGGGAGATTGAGTATTCGCAATCGATGAAGTTCCCGGCGCGACATCTGGCGGCGCGGTTCGCGGCGAAGGAAGCAGTGTCGAAGGCGTTCGGGACGGGGATTGGAAAAGCGATGGGGTGGAAGGATATCGATGTCCGACGAAAGGAGAGCGGCGAGCCTTATGTATTGCTGGAAGGCGGCGCGAAGAAATTGGCGGAGGAACGGAAGGTATCGAAGGTATCGATTTCGCTAAGCCACACGGAGCATCATGCGATGGCGGTGATTGTCGTGGAGGCGTTGTAGGGCGGGTTAAGCTCGGATTGTTGCCACAGATTAACACGGATAAGACAAGTCTACATCCGTGGAAATCCGTGTTGATCCGTGGCCTATTGCCCCTCGGATCGCATATTTAACTTACTGCGCGCAATCTTCGAGGGCGTCGGGATCGCCCCGCAATGTGGCCAGCGCTTCGCCGGCGAAATGGAGCGAGCCGGTGATGAGAATGCGGTCGGCGTAGGTGCGAGCTGATGCGAGGGCGTCGGGGAGCAATGGGCGAATGGAGTAAGGGAGTGATGGAGTAATGGAGGAAAGATGGGGGGCTAATTCGTTAGGCGGAATAGCGCGTTCGGACCGGATTTGAGGAAGGATGAAACGGGCGGCAATGGGCGCGAGATGGCGACAGATCTCGGCGACATTCTTTTCGCGGAGAACGGCGAGAATGATGGTAGCGCGTTCAGTCCCGAATTCGGCGCGCCAGGTGTTAGCCAGGACTCGGGCACCGGCGGGATTGTGCGCGCCATCTATAATGGTGCGCTCGTCCCATCGTTGGAAACGCGCCGGCCAGTCGACGGTGGCGAGGCCGTGAATAATCGCGTCATCGGTCACGGCGATGTTGGCGGCCCGCAACGCTGCGATAGCTAACGCGGCGTTTTCTTGCTGATGTCTGCCGCCGAGGCCAATCGGGCTCGCCGTGTAAGTCCCGGTCACGAAATCCAAGGGCGCATCACACTCAGACGCGCGCGCACACACGATTTTCTCCGCGGCGGCTTCCTGTTTTGCGGAAACAACCGGCACGTTAGCTTTGATAATGCCGGCCTTTTCGCCGGCGATCTCTTCCAAGGTGTTGCCTAACCACTTTTCGTGGTCGTAGCCGATGGGCGTAATGACAGAAACAACCGGGGTGACTGCATTCGTGGCGTCAAGTCGCCCGCCGAGGCCGGTCTCCAGCACCAGCAGGTCGCAATTGGCGTTTTTGAAATGAACCAGCGCGAGCGCCGTCGTGATTTCAAAGAATGTCGGGTGCGGGTCCCAGGATCGGATCCGATCGCGGAGCGCCGTCAGTCCGGCGGCGACCTCGTTGGGTGGAATCATCTCGCCATTCACGCGGATTCGTTCGCGATAGGTGACGAGGTGAGGGGAGGTGAAGAGCCCGGTCCGATAACCGGCGACGCGCGCGATGGAATCGATCATGGCGCAGACGGAACCTTTGCCGTTGGTGCCGGCGACGTGGACGATTTGCTGATCAGGGGCGGGAACGTTCAGCTCAAGCAAGAGCCGCTGGACGTTCTCGAGGCCGAGCTTGATCCCGAACCGTTGCGTTCCGTAAAGCCAGGCGAGCGCTTCGCGGTAAGTCACTGGGTTGTCGAAAAGTAGCAGATAAATTCCGCAATTTCCGCGCGTAGCTTTTTCCGGTGCACGATTCGATCGATCAGGCCGTGTTCCTCCAGAAACTCGGCGGTTTGGAAGCGTTCCGGCAAATCCTGGTGGGTGGTCTCCTTGATTACGCGCGGACCGGCGAACCCGATCATGCTCTTGGGTTCAGCGAGGATGACGTCACCCAGCGAAGCAAAGCTCGCCATGACTCCGGCGGTGGTGGGATTGGTGAGCACGGATATATAGGGGAGTCGCTGGGACGCATGCCGCGCCAGGGCGCCGCTCGTTTTCGCCATCTGCATGAGGCTCAGCATGCCTTCATACATTCGTGCGCCGCCCGAGGCGGACACGATGATCACCGGGCAACGGTTCTCGGTGCCGAACTCGATCGTGCGGGTGATTCGTTCACCGACTACGGAGCCCATGGTCGCGGCGAGGAAACTGAAATCCATGACGGCGATGGCGACCTTGTAGCCTTCGATCATTCCGTAACCGCTCAACACGGCGTCAGTGAGACCGGTGGCGTCCTGATATTTCTTGAGACGATCTTTGTAGGTGGCCACGCCTTGGAACTGGAGCGTGTCCACCGAGGTCAGGTTGGCGTCGCGCTCGACGAAGGTGTCGGGATCCAGCAGGTGCTCGATTCGTTCCTTGGCGGATTGCGCGAAATGATGGTCGCAATGCGGGCAGACGCGCTGGTTCCCCACCAACTCGATTTCATGGACGACCTCCGAACAGCCAGGACATTTCTGCCAAAGCCCCTGCGGGATGTCGCGCTTCTTGCGCGTCGTCTTGAGGGCTGGTCGTTTGAAAATGGCCATGTCGTCAGGCGCGCGCGGCGGTCGCACCGTGGACGGAGACCGCGCCCGCGCGTCGCAGGACTCGCGCGCATTCGCTCAGCGTGGAGCCGGTGGTTAATACGTCATCGATCAAAAGCACCCGCAACCCTCGCACGTCCCGGTTTTTTCGTAAACGAAAGGCACCAGCCAAATTTTCCATGCGTTCGGCGCGGTCGTAGGCGGTTTGGGTGGTTGTGTAGCGGATGCGTTCGAGGACCGGCCGCGAGGGAATGGCGGCTGAGGTCGCGAGCAGTTCGGCGATGAGCGTTGCCTGATTGAAGCCGCGCTCGCGTTCGCGCGCCGGATGCAACGGCACGGGCACGATCAAATCGAAGCGGCGACCGCGAAGTCGCTCGTCGTGCAAACTTTCTGCGAGCCATCGCGCCACGGGATGACGGAGATGGCGTTGCTTCCCGTATTTGAATTGGTGGAGAACATTCCGGACGAGGCCGCGGCTGCGGTAGGCGGCTACGGCGCAATCGAAATGGAGCGTGCGATGCTCGCAGTTCGCGCAACTGAAGGTTTGGGTGATCGCGCCGGGAAAAGGCTCGGAACATTTCGCGCAGAAGGGCGCGACGATGCGGGGCGCGCGCTGCCGGCAATCAGCGCACAAATATTCGGCGCCATCGATGTTTGCCGAACAAACAGCACACGTCGCCGGATAAAAAAGCGACGCCAATGCTTCGACGATTCTAGGTGGTCTGGCGAAGACGGCCATAGTTTAACCAGACGCTTACCAGCAACCAGGTAACGAGCATCACCGCGAGCGGCAACAATCCGATCAACAAATTCTTGCCGAGCCACGGCAACAGCATCCAGTTGCGCCGCGCGATCTTCGCGAACGCCATACTCGTCAGGATCCAGCCGGCGTGCAGACCGATCGGCGCCCAAAGCGAGCGTGTCGCCAGGCGGACGTGCGCGAGAATTATTCCGATAACGAGCAAGGTCGTAAATCCACCGAGCACGAGCATCGGCTCGCGGAATTGATCGAACGAATGGGCGAGGGAAACGAAGCCGGAATACCATTGGACGAGGGTTGTCGTTTGATCGGGCGCTTTCAAAAAATGGACGATGGAAAAAATTCCCGCGCTCACGACGTTCGCCGGCCATGGACGGATCGCGCGGAGCAAGACGCCGAGGAAAAGTCCGCGAAACAGCGCTTCTTCGATAAAGGGCACGACGATGGCCGTTGGAAGCACTTCGAGAACATTCAGCCAGGAGAAACTGGCGCGGATCGAATAAGCATCACTCAGGAGGAGGAAAAGTTCGCAGCCCACGACGGGCAGGCTCGAGAGCAGAAATCCGATGGCGAGATGGCGGAGCCAATGCCGGTTCGGTTCAAGACCGAGATCATCACGACGGCGCACCTTTAGCCATCGCAACAAAGGCCAGAGCAACACGATTGCTCCCAATAGAAGAGCGCGGTGAAAGAACGATTCGAAATCGAATTGCGCCAGCGCCGGAAAAATGCCGCGGGTGGCGAGCGCCTCGGCCGTCCAAAACAGAACGGGCGCGGCCAGGGCGCCGAAAAGAATGGTCCCCGCGAAATAGGCGAGCAATCTGGCTGCGTCCTTCAAGCGGCTAATGTAAGATTCGGGCCGGATGCGCAGTCAACACATATGGACGGAGAAAGACGACGACGGCCGGAAGCGTGAAGTGCGCGCGACGAAGTTTGGCGGCAATTGGCGGCTCCAATCCAAGTATGCCGATGAATCGGACTGGACCTATTACGAGCGGCCGCTTGTCGACGATCTCTTGAAGCTTAAGGACATCATTTTTCGAAAATATCAGAGGCGGCGGGCTTCGGCGGAAGATCTGCAGTCGATCGAAAAATTGTTGCGATCCTACGCTGCGCCATGAGCGAGCGGGCGAAAAAGGCGCGGCTCGACACGGTTCTGGTCGAGCGCGGATTTTTTTCGAGCCGCGAACAAGCGCAACGCGCGATCATGGCCGGCGAGGTCAGGGTAGGGGAGGCGTTGCTCGACAAAGCGTCGACAAAAATCGAACCGGACGCGCCGATCACGATCGATAGTTCGCCGGCATACGTCGGCCGCGGAGGCTTGAAACTGGAAGGCGCGCTTCGACATTTCGGGATTTCTACGGAGGGAATCACTGCGCTGGATATCGGTGCGTCGACCGGCGGATTCACCGATTGCCTGCTCCAGCACGGCGCAAAAAAAGTTTATGCGATCGACGTGGGCCACAGCCAACTCGCATGGAAAATCCGGAGCGATCCGCGCGTGGTCGTGCGCGAAAAGCTCAACGCGCGCTTTCTCACCCGGGCCGACGTTCCCGAGCCGATCGATCTTTGTGTCATCGACGTTTCGTTCATTTCCCTGACTTTGATCTTGCCGAACGCGTTCGAGTCGGTAACTCCCAACGGTATGGTTCTCGCGCTCATCAAACCGCAATTTGAGCTGGAAGCGTCGGACGTGGGCCGCGGTGGGATCGTGCGTGACGCGGCGTTGCATGAGAAAGCGCAGGAAAAAATCCGGCAGTTCGTGCTCAACGCCGGACACGAGATCGTCGGTATCGCTCCATCGGAAATCACCGGCACCGATGGGAACCAGGAATTCTTCATATGCGTCCGAAAACAATCGGCCTGATCGCGCACACCGGTAAGCCGGGCGTGGCGGAATTAACCAGGACCGTTGCGAAAGAGCTTGAGCGCGCCGGATTGACGGTAGTCCTCGAGGCGGAGACGGCCACTCTGGCCGGCCTGCCGTCCGGTCGCGCGATCCCGGATCTTGGCCGTGAAGCAGACCTCCTAGTCGTCCTCGGCGGCGACGGCACGATTCTTCATCTCGTAGGACA
>DATILK010000423.1:0-4923 GCA_035476555.1 Chthoniobacterales bacterium
ATTGATCCGGACTGAAACCATATTTCTCCGCTGCAATTGGAATGACGTCCGCGAGCTCATTGGCGCGACGGACGACATCTTCTTCATCGAAGACACCTTCAGCCAGACGCCGAAAAAATCGCGGCATCCCATTCTCGAGAACATTGCCGCGCAAACTGAGAAGCGCCGCGGACGGATCGAGATCGCGGCCGAGTGGAATCATGTCGTCCTCGTTGCCGCCGGTGCCGTGGAGAAGCAACAGAACATGTTTCGGCGGCCCCTCCTCCGCCGGAATGAAACGATGAATGAAACCGAGATCGTTCATAGTCAGCTCTCCACGATATATTGAAGCGAGGCGATGTATATCTGGCGAAAACACGCGACGACCGATTGGCAGAAACGGCACGGCGATAATTTGTTGCGCCGATTCGGGACGGCAGTTGCGATTGTTGAGCGCCCCGGAAAAGTGCGGACGCTGTTGGAGGTTTCCTGCTCCACACGGAAGCAGGCGCTTGAGCTTCAGAACAAATTCGGCGGCGCGATCGAGAAACTGCGGGCTGATTGGCTGGAATCGTTCGCGAAAGAATCGCGACTAAAACCGATCCGAGTCGGTTCGCACCAAATTGTCATTCCGGCCGAAGCCGCTTTCGGCACGGGCGAACATGCAACGACCGCGATGTGTCTGCACATGCTCGAACGGGTAATACGAAGACGCCGCGACGATTGGACCATGCTCGATGCGGGAACGGGCAGCGGCATTCTCGCGATTGCGGCCAGTCGCCTCGGCGCTAAGCAAATCGTGGCGATCGACATCGATCCCCTCGCCCTGAAGATTGCGCGCCGAAATGCGCGGGCAAACCGGGCGCGCAACATTCAATTCCACGTGAGCGACGTTTTGAAGCACAAGCTAGCGGAGAAATTTGACGTTATCACAGCAAACCTGTTTAGCGAGATCCTGATCGCGGCGTTGCCGATCTGGAGGCGGCGGCTAACGGCGGACGGTTGCATGATCCTCTCGGGAGTTCTCCGCTTGCAGGAGAGAACCGTCATCGCCGCCCTTCGGCAGAATGGTTTTGTTCCGCACGAAACCAAACGACGGGGAAAATGGCTCGCGCTCCTAACGGCGCGCCGCAGGAAAATGATTTGACGCAGCCCGGCACCGAAAGCATTTTCTCCGACCCGTTCGCGGCCTCGATTTCCTGCATCCACGCGGTTGATCATTCGAAGCCGCGCTGGGTAACCGCAATGCCGAACGAACAGTTGTCTTACGTCATCGTGACCCCGTACTCGATGCGCAAATCGCGCACCGGCGGGATCATCGCGCGTTTGATTTCGCGCACGGGACTGGACCTGGTGACGGCGCGGATGTTCGCCCCGAGCGCAGAGCTCACGAAACGTTACGCGGACACGATCGTAACCGAGACTGACGCGCGCCATCGCGCGACCCAGGAGCTGATCCGCGAGTACGTGCTCAAAAATTTTACCGGAAAAATCAACGGCCAGAAGCCGCGCGTCATGTTCCTCGTTTTTCGCGGAGAAGACGCAGTGGAGAAAATTCATCGCACGATCGGGCACATCGTCCACGAGCGAACGAGTGGCGAAACGATCCGCGACACCTTTGGCGATTATATCACCGACGATTCCGGCAAGGTCGTTTATTTCGAACCGGCAGCGCTGGCGGCCTTCGATCCGAAAGCCGTCGAAAACGATCTAAAACTTTGGGCAGAATATTCGGACAGCGACGGCGGAATTCTCGATCACGTCATCGAATATCCGGCGGGCGCGAAGGTCGAGAAGTCGCTCGTGTTGATCAAGCCCGATAACTTCAAGTTTCCAAACCAGCGGCCCGGGGGCGTGATCGAAGTTTTTTCGCGCACGGGATTGTTCATCATCGGATTCAAGGTCCACCGGATGAGCGTGGCGCAAGCCGAACAATTTTACGGGCCAGTGTTGCCAGTCCTCGAAGACAAGCTGGGCGCCGAGAAAGGCCGCAACGCCTGGGAAGACATTTGCGCATTCATGGCCGGCGGGCGTCCGAGCAAGGTCAGCGATTACGAGCGGAACGCGCCCGGCTCCGAGAAATGCATCGCGATTGTCTACCAGGGCGAAGACGCCGTTCGCAAAATCCGCGACGTCCTCGGACCGACCGATCCGGCCAAAGCGCCTCCGGGTTCGATCCGAAAAGAATTTGGCCAGAGCATCATGATCAACGCGGCCCACGCCTCCGATTCCGCCGAAAACGCGCAACGCGAGATGGCGATCGTCCAGGTGGACGAGAACAACTTCAAACCACTGATTGAAAGCTTCTACGCACGCTCCTAGCGTGACTTTACTATTTTGAACACCCTCAACCCGACCACAACTGCCATGGAAATCTCAGCCCGCGCCGCCCAATTATCTCCCTCCCTCACTCTCTCGATCGACAGCAAAGCCAAAGCGATGAAAGCCGAAGGCATCGATGTCTGCGGCTTCGGCGCGGGCGAACCGGATTTCGATACGCCGGAGCACATCAAGCAGGCGGCCATCGCGGCGCTCGAGGCGGGATTCACGAAGTATACGCCGAGCGCGGGGCTGCCGGAGTTGCGCCAGGCCATCGCCGAGAAACTCGAAGCGGACAATCAACTCAGCTACCGACCGAGCCAGGTCGTGGTGAGCAGCGGCGCGAAACATTCCTGTTACAACGCCATTCTCGCCACCTGCCAGCCGGGCGACGAAGTGCTCATCCCCTCGCCTTACTGGGTCAGCTATCCCGACATGGTCCGTCTCGCCGGCGCCGAACCGGTGATCGTGCAGACGAGCGAGCGCAACGGCTGGAAAATGCGGGCGAGCGATTTCGAAAACGCGATGACGCCGCGGACGAAAATGGTCATCCTCAACAGTCCGGGCAACCCGAGCGGTTCGGTTTACACGCGCGAGGAGCTCGAAGGCATCGTCGAAGTCGCGGCTGAAGAAGATATCTACATTCTCTCCGACGAAATCTACGAGAAGCTCGTTTACGACGATGCGAAGCACGTCAGCATCGGATCGCTCTCGAAGGAAGCCTACGAGCTCACCATTACGGTTAACGGTTTTAGCAAAGCCTATGCGATGACGGGTTGGCGCCTCGGTTATCTGGCCGCGCCGGAAGCAGTCGCGAGAGCCGTCGACAACATTCAGAGTCACAGCACGTCGAATCCGTGCTCGTTCGCGCAGAAGGGCGCGGTCGCGGCGCTCAAGGGCGACCAGCAGCCGCTCGCCGATATGCGCGACGAATTTTCGATGCGACGCGATTACATGTTCGATCGGATCACCAAGATCCCGAACATCACCGCCGTAAAACCGCAGGGTGCGTTTTACATTCTGGTGAACATCAGCCAGCTCGGCCTGAGCTCGCAGAATTTTGCCGATCGGTTGCTGAGCAAGGCGAACGTCGCCGTGGTTCCCGGCGCAGCGTTCGGCGACGATCGCACCGTCCGGCTCAGTTACGCCACCAGCATCGACATCATCAAAAAAGGCCTGGATCGCTTCCAGGATTTTTGCCGGACGCTGTAGCGATTTCAGATTTTAGATTGCAGATTTAAGATTGGGCGGCAGCGTCGCCTCATAATCTGCAATCGATATTCTGAAATCTGCAATGGCTACCGGTTATCTCGCGCTCGTTCTTCACGCGCATCTGCCATTCGTCCGGCATCCGGAACATGAAGATTTCCTCGAGGAAGACTGGTTCTTCGAGGCAATAACCGAAAGCTACATTCCGCTCCTGGCGATGATGGAGCGGCTCGTCCGCGACCAGGTGCCGTTCAAGTTGACGATGACGGTGACGCCGACGTTGTGCGCGATGTTGCATGACGAATTGCTTCGCGAACGCTACGTTCGTTATCTCGATCGCGCAGTCGCTCTGGCTGAGCGCGAGATCGAACGGAACCGCAGTGACGAACAGTTGCGCGGTCTCTCGGAATTTTATCACACTCATTTTCAGCTAAGCCGTCAGCGTTTTTTTCACTGGAGCGGCGATCTGCTAAGCATCTTTCGTCGGCTGCGCGAAGATGGTTGCCTCGAGTTGATGGCGTCCGCCGCGACACACGGTTTGCTGCCGCTGCTCCAGCAATCGCCCGAAGCGGTGCGAGCCCAAATTTTCGCCGGATGCGACTCGCACCACGCGATGTTCCACGCCGATCCGGCCGGCTTTTGGTTACCGGAGTGCGCGTACCATCCCGGCGTTGAAAATATTCTGCGCGAAGCGGGCGTACGCTGGTTTATCTTGGATGCGCACGGGCTGATGTATGCCGAGCCGCGGCCGCGCCGCGCGATCTATGCGCCTTGTTTCACGCCGGCGGGACCGGCGGCATTTGCGCGCGATCGCGATTCGAGCCGGCAGGTTTGGAGTGCGGCCGAAGGTTATCCGGGTGATCCGGCCTATCGGGAATTTTATCGAGACATCGGCTTCGAGCTGCCGCTTGAGCATCTTTGGCCGGAATCGGTGGCGCCGTTGCGAAAATTCACCGGGATAAAATATCATCGCATCACGAGCCGTCACGGCGGCGACAAGGGACTCTACGATCCGGCGGTCGCGGCCGCGGCCGCGGAAGCGCATGCCTCGCATTTTCTGGACGCGCGGCAGAAACAACTCAACGACCTGCGCGCGCTCGATTTCGATCCGATCGTCGTGGCGCCGTTCGATGCGGAGTTGTTCGGTCACTGGTGGTTTGAAGGCCCGCAATTTCTCGAGTCGCTGCTGCGGAAGGCTGCCCATGGACGCCAGGACCTTCGCCTAACGAGCAGAGAGAATTACGGCCACGAAGATTTTCAGCTCACCACGCCGACTGAGTTTCTGGCCGAACATCCGACGCAGCAGACGGTTTCACCGGCCGCCTCAAGCTGGGGCGAGAACGGGCATCTCGGGGTCTGGCTCGACAAAACGAACTCGTGGATATACCCGCATCTTTATTCGGCGGCGGAACGAAT
>DATILK010000424.1:0-9101 GCA_035476555.1 Chthoniobacterales bacterium
ACGAAAAAAATCAGCAGGATCGTCAGGATGTCGACCAGCGAGACGATAATGATGGTAGGCGCGCGCCGTTTCCGAACTGCGATCTTCATGACGACAAGGGCGCCGCGTTAACCGACGGGCGCTCGGGCCGGCGACGGCGCAATCGCGCGCGGCGAGGTAGGATCGCCGCTTGAGACGCGGCCGTAGTAGCACTTCGCGATCAAATCCGAAACCAGCGACTCCATTTCGACCGACATCACTTCGATCTTCTTCGAGAAGTAGCTGAACGAAATCAGCGCCGGCACCGCGATCGACAATCCGAAGATCGTGCAGTTGAGCGCCTCTGAAATTCCCAGGGCGACCGCTTTCGTGTCCGACGCGCCGGTGCTCAAGCCGAGCCCGGAAAACACGTGGACCAGACCCGAGACGGTCCCGATCAATCCGATCAACGGCGCAATTCCCGTTACCACTTCAAGTACAATCAGTCCGCGTTCGAGCCGCACCAATTCCCGCCGCGCCCGCGTTTGCACCGACTCGATATTTTCCGAACGCGGCCAGCGCAGATGCTGCAACGCCGTTCGCACCACGCCGGCCAGCGACGAGTTGTCGTCATTCACTATCCGCACGAGCCGCTCCGCGCTCCCGCCGGGGATCAGCCGCTCGATCTCGCTCTCGATCACCAGCGGCAGGACTTTTTTCTCCCGCAACGTCAGCGCCGCCAGCACGATCGTCGCCACGGTCACGATCGAGCAGAACAAAAGCGGCCACATGAACAAGCCGCCCTTGTTCATAAAATTCAGCATCGTCTGAAGTATTTCGGTCATTTGGAAAGCGCGAGCCCCGACACCATTAGTTCGCGTAGGAGATAAACGTCAACTCCGCCTGCAACCCTTCGCTCGGCAATGTGCTCGCCACGTCCTCGGGAATCGGCGGCAACTTCAATTCCTGGACTGACTGCAGACAGACGCTGGCGAATGCTTCGTTCGCGGTGTTTTCGAGCACCTTGAGATTTGTCACGCGCCCTGAACGATCGATCGAGAAAGTGAGCCGCGCCGTGCCGATGCTGACGAGGTCCTGACGCTGTTGCATGTGCTGGTACCAGCGCGCGCCGACCGCGTCATACATTTGTTTTTGGTAACGCCCGAGCGGCGTGCCGACCGCGTTCACCGAAGACGGACCCTGCCGTGAGATGCTGCCGGCGATGCGCGTCTGCTGTCGTTGCGCCTGATAATTCGACGCGGGTGCTTCCGGTTTCGGGCGCGGCGCCGGCGGCGCAACGGACGTAGTGGTTTCCGGAGTCGGCGACGGCTGAGTTTCGTCCGGCGCCTTGATCGGAGGCGGCGGAGTCGATTTCAGCAACGCCAGCTGTTCGGGATCGGGCGTGGGACTCTTTGCCGGCGGCGGGGACGGTTTCGTTTCCGGCGGCGGCGAAGGTTGCTGCGGCTGCGGCGTCGAGCCCTGAGTGGCCAGCGAGAAATCGTGCGTCTCCAGATCGCGGGTCGGCAAATCTTTTCCGTCCTGGCTCGGCAAGGGCAGGTCGCCACTCGGCGCTCGCTCGCTCGCCCCAATCGAGTTCGCGTTCGATTCGAAAGTTTGCTCCTTCGGTTTCTCCGCCGATTCCTTCGATTTATCGACGTCGACGAACTGCGGATTTTTTTCAACAGGCGGCGGAGCAGGGGACAAATCCATTAGAGTTAGTTCCGCCGGTTTTTCCTCGGGGAATGCGGGCGGATTAAAAACGTTACCGAACGCCGCCAGCGAAAATCCTACCGCCAAATGCACGACGATCGAGATCAGGATCGCGAACCCGAGCTTACGTCCGTATCTTTTGTCTTCGCTCATTCAGGCGCGGCGCCGCCGCTGCTCACCTCCGCAAACATATTCCACCTCGCCCAGCCTAACAACCTCACCGCTCCCGGCGAGCCATGCGGGCATGATGAAATAAATATTGCTGGGCGTAGCCGCCTTGCTCGCCGAAATAGCGGTCGCAGAATTCGCGGAGCTGTTGGGCCGTGACCTTTCGTTTCCGCGGAAAATACTGCTGCTTCAGCACGCGCTCGATCCAGACATCGATCGGAAACGCCCGCAGCCGTTCATAAGCAAAAAGCATCACGCAATTGGCCACCTTAGCGCCAACCCCCGGCAGCTCGCAGAGTCGCGCTCGCAATTCGTCGTCCGGCAATTTTCTCCACCCTTCAAGATCCGCGTTGCCACTCGCCACCAGTCGCGCCGTTGCCAGCAAATTCTTCGCCCGATATCCCAGCGCACATTCTTGCAGCTCCCGCTCACTGCTCCGCCCCAATCTTTCAGCGCTGGGAAAAGCATATACGTGAGTCACGTATATCACCTTTTTTGTCCCGAAACGTTTTCGTAACGTGAGGGAGATTTGGCGGATGTGGGCGACTTGTTTCATCGAGGAACAAATGAAAGTCGCCAGGCACTCCCACCGCGGCTGACGGATAATCCGCAGGCCGCGACAGAAATTCCGTGCCGCGGTCATCGCCGGATCGCGAGGAAACGAGCGGCAAATATTCGCCAAAGGATGATCGAGCGAGAAGTAATTCGCGATCGCCCTTGCGGTGATCCCGGCGAAGCGGAGCTGATCGCCCCGTTGCTCGACATAGGCTGCCTTGTTGCCAGCCGCGCCCACAAATCCAGCGCCGATCTTTTCCCAATGAAAGACCTGGCCGCAGTTCAGGGTTTTTTCCAGATCAAAATCAATGACAGTGAGATCCGATAACGTCATGGAATTGGAGCCACAGATTAACACGGATGATACACGGATTAGATTAGCCCGATCTTTCTTCCCAAAATCCGTGTTTCATCCGTGTCCATCCGTGGCTAAATAACCTCTTCAATGGACAGCCGCCTCGCCATCGACCTCGGCGTTCTCGTTCTCTACTTCGTTGTCATCATTTTCATCGGCCTGCGGATGGGTCGGAAGGAAGACAACCTCGAGGACTTCGCGCTCGGCGGCCGTCGCATCCCGTGGTGGGCGGTCCTCGCTTCTCTCATCGCGGCGGAAACCAGCGCCGGCACTTTTTTTGGAACGCCGGGAGAAGGATTCACTCATCGCGACTACACCTATTTGCAGCTCGCGTTCGGCACGATCATCGGCCGCATTCTCGTCAGCTACATTTTTATCAAGCCATATTACGACTACAAAGTTTTCTCGATCTACGAATACCTGACCGCGCGGTTCGGCGTCGGCAGCAAGAACGCGGCGTCAGCCGTCTTCATGATCACGCGTTTGCTCGCCTCGGGGACTCGCTTGTACGTCGCGGCCATCGCGCTTGCCCTTGCCTACGAGATGCTCAGCGGCTCGCGTCCGAATGAAACCCAAACCCTCTGGATTTACATCGGCGCCACCGTCGCCATTGTCATTCTGACTGCGATCTACACGACGCTTGGCGGCATCAAAGCCGTCATCTGGACCGACCTGATCCAGGCTTCGATCATGATTGGCAGCGCGGTCGCCGCGCTGGCGCTGCTTTACTTCGCCATTCCCGGTGGCTGGCACGAAATCGTGCAACGCCGAGGCGATTTCCATCTCAACGATCTTATCGCGACCGGCCTAGATCCGGCAAAAAGTGGCTGGGACAAATGGAAGGGCATGTTCGAAACCGAATACACGATCTTTGCCGGCCTGATCGGCTCAGTCTTCATCACGATGGGAACTCACGGCACCGATCAGGACATGGTCCAGCGAATGTTGACCGCGAAAGACGTTCGTCGCAGCCGGCGCTCGCTCATCGTGTCGGGTCTCGCCGACATTCCGATCGCATTCACCTTTCTGAGCATCGGGTTGCTCCTGTGGGTGTATTACCAGGCCCATCCGGATCCGACGTTGTCGAAAACGCCGAACGAAACGTTTTGCCATTTCATCCTCTATCAAATGCCGGTGGGACTGCGCGGGCTGCTCCTCGCTGGAATTTTCGCGACGGCAATGGGTTCGCTGAGCACGGCGTTGAACGCGCTCGCCACCAGTTTCACTCGCGATTGGTACGAGCCCTACATCAATCCCGGCGCGGACGATCAACAAAGTCTGCGCGCCGTCCGCTGGGCGACCATTTGGTTCTCGATCCTCATGATCATCGTCGCGTCGGCGACCGCGTATCTCGTGATCGTCTACCCCAACGTCCGGATCATCCCGATCGTGCTCAGCATTTTTGGATACACCTACGGATCGCTCCTCGGCGTGTTTTTCGCCGGGATGCTAACGCGGACTCGTGGTAACGACCGCGGTAACGTCCTCGCGATGATCGCCGGCTTCATCGTCGTCGCCATCCTGAGCGGACTGCCGAACAAGGTCGCCGATATTTTTCACACGAAATTCTACGAACAACCGAAATGGCTGCCCGTCATGGAATTTCCCTGGTGGATTTTCTTCGGCACGATCGTGACGTTCTTGGTCGCGATTGTTTTCAAAAGCCGGCCGCACGAGAGGCCGGTGACAGGGTAGCTCCAGGGCGAGAGTTCACTGTGGTTTCGCTACCGCGTGCCACACTTGCTCCAATCCGCGCGCGCCAATTTCCTTTTCGAGAAACGCCTGGTCGACATCGGTAATTGCCAGCATGCCGCGAATATCGCGCACATGTTTTTCGCTGCCGCCTTCGCGATAGAATTCCAATTTGCCGATGATGACGTATTCGGGAGGAGCGAGCCAGACAATGGAATCGCCGAGCGGAATTTTTTGCCGGTGAGCTAGAGCCCATCGCGTCAACCCGTCCGAGCCAGCGAGGTATATGTCGGCCTTAAAACCAGTGTCATGGTGGAGCAAATTGAAATGGCCATGCTCTGCTCGTGCCGCTTCCGCCGAAATGACTTCTAACGGTGGACAGTAAAATTCTTCTAAGGGAAACGCGGCGCCGATTTTCGCCGCATCAGATGGAGTTAAAGTAAGGACGATATCAACATCGTTCGTGGTGCGGTATTCCCCATAAGTCATCGCGGCGATCGAACCAGTGGCCATCCAAGTCGCGCCGGTTGAATTCAACCGATCTGCGATCAACGCGACCGTCTTAGGAAGCGCCATTCCGAACGAACTGCCGCAACGCCTGAGATACCTGTTCGGGCGTCCAGGCAGGATGGCGCGCGCGCAAGGCGGCCGCTTTGAGTTGCCGCATCTGTTCCATGAATTCCAGCCCGTTCCTGAGTCGCTGTGCCAGCGTCATCTTGCGCAAAGCTTTAATCTGCTCGGGATGCGGGCCGCCTTCGACGAACATAGAGGAACTCTAGTCGCTCTTCATATCACTCGCGAGCCGAATTCCCAAGTCGCGTAATTGCCGGTCATCGACATCGCTTGGTGATTGGGACATCAAATCGATGGCGCGATTATTTTTTGGGAAGGCGATCACTTCGCGGATGCTTTCTTCGCCGGCGATCATCATGACGATTCGATCGAGCCCAAACGCGATGCCGCCGTGCGGCGGGGCGCCGAGACGAAACGCGCGCAGGATGTGGCCGAACAGCGTTTGCTGATTTTCTTCGTTCACCCCGAGCGCCGCGAAAACCTTCGCCTGCAAATCCTGCTCGTGAATCCGAATGCTTCCGCCGCCGAGCTCCACGCCGTTGAGGACAGCGTCGTACGCTTCAGCGCGGACGTTGCCAAAATCGCCTGCTTCCAGTTTCCCGACGTCTTCCGCCTTCGGCCGTGTGAAAGGATGGTGCACCGCGTTCCACTTCTTTTCCGCCGGGTCGAACTGCATGAGCGGGAAATCGGTCACCCAAAGAAAATCGAACTGGTCTAAGTTTGCCGTGAGCTTCTGCATTTCGGCGATGCGCAAACGGATTCGCCCGAGCACTTCGCAGGCGACGTCCCATTTGTCCGCGACGAAAAGAATCAGGTCGCCTTCTTCAATGAGAAGTTTGGAACGCAACGCTTCCTTTTCCGCCTCGCTAAAAAACTTCACGAGCGGCGATTTCCATTCGCCGTTCTCGACCTTGATCATGGCGAGCCCTTTCGCCCCGTAATGTTTCGCCATTTCGGTCAGGTCGTCGCTTTGGCCGGTGGTGAGCGAGGCGAATCCTTTGGCGTTGATCGCTCTTACCGCGCCGCCGGAATCGAGCGTGCCGCGAAACATCTTGAAGGAACTGTTGCGGAAAACTTCGGCGAGATCGACGAGATGCATGGCGAACCGGCGGTCCGGCTTGTCGCTGCCGAATTCATCCATCGCCTGCGCGTGCGTCATGCGCGGGAAGGGCGTCGCGATTTCGACGCCGCGGCCGGCGCGGAACAGCGCCGCGAGTAAACCTTCGACGAGCGAGTAGACGTCTTCGGGCGTGACGAACGACGCCTCGATGTCGATCTGCGTAAATTCCGGCTGACGATCCGAGCGCAGATCTTCGTCGCGAAAACATTTCGCGATCTGGAAATATTTCTCGACACCCCCGACCATGAGCAGCTGCTTGTATTGCTGGGGCGCCTGCGGCAGCGCGTAAAACTTTCCTTTCATGATCCGGCTCGGAACCAGGAAATCGCGCGCGCCTTCCGGAGTGCTCTTGGAAAGAATCGGCGTCTCGATTTCAACGAATCCGTTTTCGTCGAGGAAATCGCGGACCGCTTTTGTTACCCGATGCCGGAGACGAAGGTTTCGCGACATCTGCGGGCGACGCAGATCGACGTAACGATAGTTCAACCGCAAATCTTCATTGGCAGGTTCGCCGTCGGCGACGGGGAACGGCAGAACATCGGCGCGATTCAAAACGATGAGCTTTTCCGGAACAATCTCGATGTCGCCGGTCGGCATTCGCGGATTCGCCATGCCCGGGGCGCGGGCGGCGACTTTGCCTTCAACCTGGATGACGTCTTCGTATCCGAGCTGGTGCGCCTGTTTCGTCAGCTCCGGATTTTCTTCGGGACGGAAAACGACCTGCGTCAGTCCCTCGCGATCGCGCAGGTCGATGAAGATTACGCCGCCCAGATCGCGGCGGACGTGGACCCAACCAGCAAGCATGACAGGGGAGCCGATGTCGCTCTTGCGCAGCTCGCCGCAGTTGTGAGTCCGGTACATGCGAGGTCATTGTGAGCGAATGGAGTACGCGCGCAAGCGATTGCTTTGGGTAGCGCACGCGTCTCGCGTGTTGGTTTCGGCGTCTCGCCGAAACAAGCTTTTCAGAAAGTTCGCGAACCCGAGACGGCTTCGCCCACATGCGAGACGCGTGCCCTACCCGGAATCCGCGGTTCCGCGCAACATCGATTGGATACGATCGGGCAGGGAGCTGCTATCTACTAACTCTTGTTTGCCAGTCGCGAGGTCCTTGATCGCGACCTGCGGCCATTCATCGCCAAAGAGAATCGCAACACGGGCGCCGAGCTGTTCGGCGATCTGGAATTGTTTGCCGACCTTCGCCGGAGCGAGGGAGTAATCGACGCGGTGGCCAGCATCCCGCAAAGATTGAATTTGCGCCAACGCATCGGGGCGGCGCTCTTCCTTGGCAATCACGACGTAAATGTCGAGCTCGCGCTGCGACGCGACGGCTTTTTCCAGATGAGCTTTTGCGGCCGGAATTTCATTGATCAGTTCGGCCAGAACCACGTCGCCCATCGCGAAACCGATCGCGGGATGAGAAACGGCGCCATCGCTCAGATAGTGAATGAGGTTGTCGTACCGGCCGCCGCCGGCGAGCGCGCGAAGTTTGCCGGCGCGATCGAATGCTTCGAAAACTATGCCGGTGTAATAAGCGAGTCCACGGACGATCCCGAGATCGATTTTGACGAAGTCAGCCAGACCTCGGGCTCGCAGACTCTCTAGAACGCGGTTTAATTTTTCGCTGCTGCCGTTGCCCTCGAGAATCTTAAAGGCTGGTTCGGCCAGCGGCCCGAGTTTCTCCGCCGTCTTCTCGCGCGGCTCGCGCTCGCTCTTGTCGATGATCTGCAACGTTTCCGGCCATTTCTCTTCGGGAATTTTGTGCGCGCGGAGGAAATCGATCCAAAATTCGCGGTCACTGATGCGAACCACAAAATCGTTCGCGCCGAAGCCGAAGCCGCGCAGAAGATCGACGCAGAGCGCGATCAACTCGACATCCGCGTCGAGGGACGCTTCGCCGATGATGTCGGCGTTGAATTGGTAATGTTCGCGGAGCCGGCCGCGCTGTTGTTTTTCGTAGCGAAAGCAGTGCGGGATCGAGAACCACTTCAGTGGCTTTTTGAATTCGCGATCGTGCACGGCGACGACGCGCGCCAGCGATGGCGTCAGCTCCGGGCGCAACGCCACTTCGCGTTCGCCTTTATCGGTAAAATTGAAAAGCTGGCCCACGATCTCTGGCCCGCTTTTTTTTGTGTAAAGCTCGGTCGGTTCGAGCGCCGGTCCTTCCCATTGAACGAATCCGTAGCGGCGCGCGACTTCCCACCATTTTCCGAAGACATAATTCTGGCGCGCCCAATCGTGCGGCAGAAAATCGCGAAAGCCGGGAAGCGGTTGCATTTGAGTTAGGGCGCGAGACAGCCGCGCTGCTCGCCAATTACGAAACAAGGGTGCGGTTGAATAAACTCCCGCTTCGAGCAGTCGGATACATGCACGACGGAGACCATCCGTTTAACCAAAGCAAAGGACAAACATGAAACGAAACAGATTGATCACATTATTGGCAGCCGGAGCCGTCAGCGCAATCGCGCTTACCACAGCTTTCGCTCAGACGTCGTCGACGACGACAACGACCACGAATCCCGCCGTGACCACGAGGTCATCGACCATTACGTCGACGAGCACGCTCGATGGCAGCGGAACGATTACGACGTACACGCCGGGAGCGGAATACATCAGCGTTCGCACAACGACCGGCGCCGAACCGGTGCGGTATTACTACAGCCCGAAGGAAACCGTCCTGGTTGATTCCGAAGGCGCGACCGTGGACTGGAAATACCTCCGTCCAGACATGCCGGTGAAGTACACCTACGTGAAAGAAGGCGATCGCATGATCGTTCGCAAGATCACGCTGGCGAAGCCGGTGACGTATTACGAAGAGAAGACGACCACCACGACTACAACGACCAAGCCCTAGGGCTGCGTTCGTAGATTCGAAATAAATTCAGAGACGCCCGCGGACGTGTTTCCGCGGGCGTTTCCTTTTTTCTGTTAATCGCCGTAGCCGTTCGGAAATTTTTGGTGCCAACGCCAGGC
>DATILK010000425.1:0-5589 GCA_035476555.1 Chthoniobacterales bacterium
ACCATTTGCCCGAGCGTCTTGCCGCCGCGGCGCACCGAGCTGAAAAGAATGATCATGTCGTGCACGCCGCCGCCGAGAGTCGCGCCGATCAAAATCCAAAGTGTGCCCGGCAAAAATCCAAACTGCGCCGCGAGCACCGGACCGACGAGCGGACCCGGACCCGCGATAGCGGCGAAATGATGGCCGAACACCATCCAGCGATTTGTCGGCACGAAATCTTTCCCGTCCTCTTTTGCGATCGCCGGTGTGGCGCGTTCGTTATTCAGGACCAGGACTTTCGTCGCGAGCCATTTGCTGTAGAACCGGTAGCTGACCGCGAACGTGCAGAGTCCCGCGGTCACGATCCAGAGCGCGCTCACGTTTTCGCCACGGGAAAGCGCCAGCACAGCCAGCGCTCCAAGACCAAGGAGGCTGACGGCGATCCACAGCAATTTTTTCCAGATGCTCATCAAATTTGAATCCGGCGCGCGCCAATGTGATTCTAGTCGAAACCAAGGCCGGGTGACAACCCGGCAGGGAGGCCGCGCCGCGGCGCCCACGTTTCACCATGGAGTTATCGTACAAGATTAAAAAAATCCTGAGCGGCGACGCTTTCACCAGCGCACGCCGGCATGTCCGCCAATGGGTTATCGGCCGGGCGCCGTTGCGCTTCGACGCGGCGAAAATCACCGCGACCATCGACCGCGAGAAGTTTCAGGAAATTTACGACCGCTACGCGATGGAAAATCCCGGCGACGAATGGCCGAAGTATCTCGAGATCCAGCCCTGGATGGAAATTAATCTGCGGCGCGTCCGCGATCTCGGGCTCGACCTCGGCGGGCGGAAGCGCGTCCTCGATATCGGGTGCGGCACCGGCTACTTCCTCTACATCTGCAACTATCTGGGTCACGACGTCCTCGGGATGGACCTCGATGAAACGCATGGCTTCACCGAAATGGTCGACCTGCTCGGAGTGAAGCGCGTGATCTGGCGGATCGAAGCCTACCAGCCGTTGCCCGATCTCGGCAAAAAATTCGACGTGATCACGGCGCACATGATTTGTTTCAACGGGCACAAGAGCGACAAGCTCTGGAAGATTTCCGAGTGGGAATACTTCCTCGACGATCTCGCGGCGAACCAGCTCGAGCCCGGCGGCCAGGTTTGTCTCGAGTTAAATCGAGAGTACGACAACTCGCTCTACACGCCGGAACTGAAAGCCTATTTCGAATCGCGCGGCGCGGACGTCCACACTCAGCGCGTCCACTTCAATCCATTGCGGCCCGCGCCTGCCGCAGTTGCGACAACTGCTCGCTGAAATCCGTTTTCCGCTTCCGGTGTTCCTCCACGACGGCGGCCGGCGCGCGTTCGACAAACGATGCGTTTGAAAGTTTCGCGTCGACGGTGCGTATTTCGTTTTCCAATCGCGCGATCTCCTTGTCGAGCCGGTCCCGTTCCGAAGCTTTATCGGCGGTCGCGATAATCAGATGCAGTTCGCCAAGCGGTGTCGCCGCGACCGGAACGCCGGCTTCCGCCTGAAACTGCGGATCGAGTTTAACCTCATCGGCGTTGAGCAGCCGCGCGATCGTCGCGAGCTCCTTCGGAGCGAGCGACGCGGCCGGACGCAGAACAAAACTGGTTTTCTTGTTGGAAGGCACGCGCGACGCCGCGCGGAGATTCCGCCCAACTTGGATAGTCTCGTAAATTCCGGCAATCGTCTTTCTCGCGCTCGCAATCGTTTGAGGGCTGACTCCTTCCAAGACCGCCGCGGGCAATCCCGCGAACTGGATCGTGTCGCCGCCGAAACCGAAGATCGACCACAACTCTTCTGTGATGTGCGGCATGAACGGATGGAGCAGACGGAGAATTCCGCTGAGCACAAAATCCATCACCGCCAGCACCGATTTCTTGCGCGCGTCATCCTCGCTGAAGATGTCGGTCTTCGCCGCTTCAACGAACCAATCACAATAGTCGCCCCAGAAAAAATCGTAGAGCCGCTGCGCGACCTCGTTGAATTTGTAATCGCGATATGCTTCTTCGACCGCGGTCAGCAATTCATTGAACCGCGCCAGGACTTCGATCGAATAAATCGAGAGCGATTGCTCGTCGAGCTGCGGGCTCGCTCCGCTCGGGCCGTGCATCTGGCGGAAGCGCGCGGCGTTCCAGAGCTTCGTCGCGAAGTTGCGTCCTTCCTCGATTTGTTTTTCGTCGAACGCGATGTCCTGCCCGATCGGCGCGATTCGCATCAGGCCGAACCGCAAACCATCGGCGCCGTACTTCGCGATCAGATCGAGCGGATCAGGCGAATTGCCTAACGACTTCGACATTTTCCGTCCCTGCTTGTCGCGAATCAGGCCAGTGAGGAAAACGTCGCGGAACGGAATGTTGTCTTCGATGCGCTCGGATTTTCCCGGCTGGAACTCCAACCCGGCAATGATCATGCGGGCGACCCAGAAAAAGATGATGTCGGGTCCCGTCACGAGCGCCGACGTTGGATAAAATTTCCGCCGCGTCTCTTCATCCATCGTTTCGTAGGCCCAGAGCCACGATGAAAACCACGTGTCGAGCGTGTCCGGATCCTGTTCCCAATTATCAGGATCCGGCGGCGGTTCGATTCCGACGTAGATTTCCGACTTCCGATCTCCGTTCTCCGACTTCTGTTTGCGATACCACGCCGGTATGCGATGTCCCCACCAAATCTGGCGGCTGATGCACCAGTCGCGAATGTTCTCCAGCCATTGCGCGTAAACTTTCTCCCAGTGCCGGGGAAAGAAACGGATCAGGTGATCGCGGACCACGTCGAGCGCTTCCTTCGTTTTCGGGTAACGTAGAAACCACTGCTCGCTCAAACGCGGTTCGATCGGCACTTCGCTGCGCTGACTGAACCCGACGTTGTTTTCGTGCGGTTCTTCCTTCGCGAGCAAATTCGCTTTCGCCAGCAGCTCCGCCGATTTTTCCCGCGCCGCGAAGCGGTCGAGACCGTCGAGCTCCGGCACTGCGGGACAATTGATCCGGCCATCCGGATGCAGGACGTCGATGACTGGCAGCGAATGCCGGACTCCGATCTCGAAGTCCAGCGTGTCGTGCGCGGGCGTGACCTTCAGAACGCCGGTCCCGAACTTCGGATCAATCGCCGCGTCGCCGACGATGGGAAGTTTCTCGCGCGGCAGCGGACGCCAGACTTGTTTGCCGATCAAATCGCGATAGCGCGGATCGTCCGGATGCACCGCGACGCCGGTATCGGCCATGATCGTTTCAGGTCGCGTGGTGGCAACTTCGAGAAAACGGCCGGGCTCATCGACCAATTCGTAGCGGACGTAATAGAGTTTTCCCTTTTGCGGCCGCGCGATCACTTCCTCGTCCGAAAGCGCTGTCTGCGCTGCGGGATCCCAATTGATCATTCGCCGGCCGCGATAGACGTAGCCTTTGCGATAAAGATCGACGAAAACGTTTTCGACCGCGCGGACGTAATCGGCGTCGAACGTGTACCGCTGGCGCGACCAATCGCAGGAACAACCGAGCCGCTTGAGTTGCTTGATGATGATGCCGCCGTGCTTTTCCGTCCAATCAACCACGCGTCGGATGAATTCTTCGCGGCCGAGATCGTGCCGCGTCTTGTTTTCCGTCTGCCGCAAATTTTTCTCGACCGCGGTCTGCGTCCCGACTCCCGCGTGATCGGTGCCCGGCAGCCAGAGAACTTCAAAGCCTTGCATGCGCGCGCGGCGCGCGAGGATGTCCTGGATCGTGTTGTTGAGAACGTGGCCGAGCGTCAGAATGCCGGTGACGTTCGGCGGCGGGATGACGATCGAATACGGCGGCTTCGACGAATGCGCATCGGCCCGGAAATAGCCGGCTTCTTCCCAACGCGCGTACCATTTCGGTTCCACGGTGTTGGGATCGTACGTTTTCGAAAGCTCAGGCATCGCGAGGAATGATGCGGGCGCGATGCGCGAATGCAAATATTCGTAGTCGTGCTCGTGATCGATTCGCTTGAAGAACGACGCAAAAACGATTACGAGCACGAGCATGAGCACGAGGAAGAACTGGCGGACCGTCGCCGGCGTTCTTTTCGTCGGCTCCATCGCAACAATCGCGCCCGCCGAAGATTGGAATGTCGTCCGGCCGAACAACCGGCCGTACGTCAGCTTCGCGAACGTTGCCCAGTTCTACCAGTTCCCGGAATACACTCGCGTCAGCCGCACCGTCTCACTTCGCAGCGAGCGTCGAACGATCCGCGCCCAGGCCGGGACCAGCGAGCTTTCCATCAACGGCGTCAAGTTCTGGACGCATTTTCCGCTGCTGAGCGGCGCCGACGAAGACCTGATTTCGGTCATGGACGTGAGCAAAATCATCGAGCCGGTCCTGCGGCCGAGCCGGATTCAAAATTCGCAAAAGATCGACACCGTCGTTCTCGATCCCGGCCACGGCGGGTTCGATAACGGCGCGTCGAGCAGTTGGGGCAGCGAAAAAAATCTCACGCTCGACGTGGCGCTCGTCGCCCGGCGCGAATTGATGCGCGCCGGTTACCGAGTCGAGATGACGCGTGCGACGGACACTTACGTTTCGCTCGAGCAACGGGTGAACATTGCGAACCGTTTTCCGCACGCCGTCTTCGTGAGCATCCATTTCAATTCGTCCGCCGGCGGCGTCGGCGTGGAAAGTTTCGCCCTCGCGCCCGAAGGTGTGCCCTCAAACATGTCGAGCGAACATCACTTCTCGGCGGCGGACGTGGCGCGGCACGCCGGCAACGCGCAGGACGAACACAACATCGCGTTGACCGCGTCGATCCACGCCACGGTCCTGTCGAGGTTGGCCGCATTCGATCGTGGGGTGAAACACGCGCGGTTCCATGTTTTGCGCGATGTGAAAATTCCCGCGGTCCTCGTTGAAGGCGGCTTCATCAGCAATCCATCGGAAGGCCAGCGGATCGCGACCAGTTATTACCGGCAACGGCTCGGGGCCGCGATCGCGCAAGGAATTCAAAATTATAACGCCGCCGTGAATTATCGGGCGCAGGGCGCGAACTTCGCCGTCGCGAAAGGTAATCTGCCCCTGCACACCCATTCCATCACTGAGCCGCTGGACGCCGAAAATCATTCGGCGTCCGTTTCGATCAATGGCGGAAACTAGCGTGGTGACGCGGCCGATTGGCGTCTTCGATTCCGGTATTGGCGGGCTGACTGTCGTCGCTGCCTTGCGCGCGCTTTTGCCTAACGAGTCGATTTTTTATCTCGGCGATACGGCGCGCGTTCCCTACGGCGGGAAAAGCGCGGCGACGGTCCAACGTTACAGTCTCGAGATCGCCGCGATGTTGCTTCAGGAAAAAGCGAAGACCGTCGTTGTCGCGTGCAACACGGCTTCGGCTCTCGCGTTGCCGCGTTTGGAGGAAACGCTGCCGGTGACTGTGACCGGCGTGATTCTTCCCGGCGCGCGGGCAGCCATCGCGAAGACGAAGAGCGGACACGTGGGCGTGATCGGCACGCGGGCGACGATCGCGAGCGGTGCTTACGAACGCGCGTTGCGCTCGCTCGATCCGGAAATTCGCGTGACCGCACGCGCCTGCCCGCTGCTTGTGCCTCTGATCGAGGAAGGCTGGCTGGAGAGTCCGATCAC
>DATILK010000426.1:0-5967 GCA_035476555.1 Chthoniobacterales bacterium
GATACCGGTTGCGGAATCGCGCCGGAACATCTTCCCCGCGTGTTCGATCGTTTATATCGAGTCGATCCTTCGCGCAGCTCGGAAGGCGTCGGCCTCGGGCTCGCGCTCGTGAAATCAATCATGGATTTACACGGCGGCACCGCGCAGATCGAAAGCGAACCCGGCCATGGAACAACGGTGACACTCAGCTTTCCCAGCCCTCCGGTCACGGACGCGCCGCGCTTAGGATCTCAGCCGGCGAGCCGCGCCCGGTAATTCTGCCGCGCTCGAGCAGGAGGACTTCGTCGCAAAGCGACGTGAGCTCACCGGCGTCGTGCGTGACGTAGATGAGCGGGATATGAAATTCATCACGAATGCGGAGAAGAAATGGAACGAGGCGCTGCTTCAAACGGGAATCGAGGCTGCTCATCGGCTCGTCCAGGAGGAGCAAGCGCGGCGCGGAAAGAATGGCGCGGGCAAACGCGACGCGTTGCTGTTCGCCGCCCGAGAGAGTCGTGACATCGCGATCCAGCAGCGATGTTATCTCCATCACCGCGGCGACATGTTCCAGAGTGAACAGACCGTTCGCCGCGGACGACGGCCGGTGGCCGTAGATCAAGTTCGCACGGACGTTCAGGTGCGGGAACAGCGCGAGGTCCTGCGGCACATATCCGATTTTTCGACAGCGCGGGGGAAGATTCTTCGAGGTGTTCGCATCGAACAGAATGGCGTCGTCCAAGGTCAGCGTGCCGGAGTCGGGCCGGCGCAGGCCCGAGACCAATTCGAGCAGAATGGTTTTCCCCGCGCCGGACGGGCCAAAAATACCGACGATCGCGCGATCGAACGTCGTATCGATTTCCAGATCGAACCGGGAGAGCGCAAAGCGAACGTGTTGTAGTTGCAGACTCATCGCCGGCGATTACCTCGGGAAATCATCTGTCCGCAAAAGACGGCGAGAAAAACAATGGCGATCGAGACAGCCAAAAGCGGCAGCGCATCGGCGTCGTGACCCAGCTGAATATTTTGATAGATCGCGAGTGAGATCGTCATTGTCCGACGCGGAATCATTCCCGCGACGATCGCGGTGGCGCCGAACTCACCCATCGCGCGGGCGAACGCGAGCACCGCTCCCGCGACAATTCCGCGCGCCGCCAGCGGCAGGCTGATCGTCCGAAAGACGCGCCATTCTTTCGAACCAAGCGTGCGCGCGATGTCTTCGAAGCGGCGATTCACTTCCTGAAACGCGGTCTGCGCGCTGCGGACCAGAAGCGGAAACGACATGACAGCTCCCGCAACCACGACGGCGCGCCACGTGAAAACGACGTCGATGCCCAGACCGCGTTGGAGGATCGCGCCCAACGCGCCGTGCCGCCCAAAAAGCATCAACAAAATCAACCCGGTGGCCACCGGCGGCACGAACAGCGGCAGCATGACCAACGTTTCGACGATGGTTTTTCCCGGCCAATCCCGCCGGGCCAGCAACCACGCGATCGCGATCCCGAACGGCAGAATGACAACCGTGCTCAGCGCCGAAGTCTCAAGCGTGAAAAATACGACTCGCCACGCTTCGCTCGTCATCGGAATGGGCTAACGCGCGAAGGTGAAACCGAACTTCAGAAACGTCGCGCGCGCTTCCGGACCGCCGAGATAGTCGGCCAACTTCTTCGCCCGCTCCGCGTCCTTAGACGATTTCAAGACCGCGAATGGATAAGAGATCTTGGGCCCTCCATCGCTGGCGATTTCCAAAGCGATCTTCACCTTCCTGGAAACAAGCGCATCGGTTTTATAAACAAAGCCGGCTTCGACATTGCCGCTTTCCACCGCCGCCAGCGCGCCGCGAACATTTTCGGTCGGCACGAGCTTACCGTTGAGCGCGTCCCAAATCCCGAGCCGTTGCAAATATTCGCGCGCGTAAATCCCCGCCGGCACCGTCGCCGGTTCCGCCACCGCTATTTTTTTGTATTCCGGCTTCGTCAATTCCGCCGCGGATTTGGGAATTTCCTGCGCGTCGACAGGCACGATGATCACCAGAAGATTGGAGAGCAAACTGCGCCGCGTTCCTGGAACGAGAAGCCCCTTTTTTTCCAGGCCATCCATCTTCGCTTCATCCGCGGAGAGAAAGAGATCGCCGGGCGCGCCCTCTTCGATTTGCCGGGCCAGCGTGCTGGAGGCGCCAAAGTTAAACCGCAACGTATCTCCGCTCTGTTTTTCGAACGAAGCGCCGATCTCTTTCAACGCGTCTGTCAAACTGGCGGCGGCATGCACGGTGATTTCCGCTGCCGAAAGATTCGCGGCGAGGAAAGCTGCGAAAAATAAACTAGCGATCTTCAATGGTTCTACCGGTAGCGACCACCGCGGCCAGTGGCAAGAATGGACCGTTTTCTCACATTACAATTCGGTAAAGAAAAGACTTGCCTTCCAGATTACAAATTCGTAACACTCGCGCCCGTGTTTTTTCAGGCTGCCAGTTCTCGACTTTTCCCAGCGCTTATCGCGATCGGGTTATTCGGGTTTGCTCCGGCGTCATCTCTTATTGCGCAGACGGCGCAAGATGATCGGATCGTCGTGACCGGCGAGGAAGTTCCGAGCTCATACGGAGCGACACCTGATTTTTCCCGAAGCCGTTTTTCGAACCTGACGCAAGCGTACGTCTTGCCACCGGGCTCCGTTTTCGCGGGCCTGATCTACCAGGGCGATGCGCTCCGTTTTAATCAGCCCGATCACATGCTGACGCAGGAAGTGGAAATCGGACTGCCGGCCAGGTTCGGGATCGCATTCGAAAACTCGATCGAACATCACCGTGGCGTGACGCAAGAGCGTTCCTTTAGCATCGAAGGCCGCTATGCGTTGGCCGATTGGAACAAGATCCCGCTAAACCCGACGGTCTTCGTCGAATACAAATTCGGCATCGGCGACATTCTCCATGATGAAGGTCCGCCGGAGAAAATGGGACCGGGCGAAGCACAAGAGTTTCTCGATGAACACATGCCGCTACCGGACGCGGTCGAAGTGCGATTGCTGCTCGCCCAGGATTTCAGCAACAAGGCCGAATGGGCGCTAAATGGGTTTTTCGAGCAGGAGGTGGGCGGCGATCGCGGTCGCGAAATCGGATTCGCCCAGAGCATCATGTTCCCAGTCATCTTGCCGCACGAACGCCTGAAGGTCGGCGCGGAGATGCAATTTACTTCCTTCACCGATGCTGGGATTCGCGAGGGCGACGAGAGCCCATCCTATCGCTGTGTGATCGGTCCGACTGTCGCGTGGAAGCCTTCAAAAAATACGCGGCTGGACGTCTCGCCTCTCTTCGGTGTGACGGACGACTCGCCGCGTGCGTCCGTGTTCGTTGTCTTTTCAATGCTCTTCGGCGGTCCCGAAGCTCCCCAGGCAGAAGCCCCTGCCTCAACCCGCAATCGGTGACGAATGCCGATCGCGGAACCTTAACCTAGACCACAGCTAACAACGCAGAATTCAGTCATGAGAGTTCCGTTTCGTTTTTTCATCAGCGCCACCGTCGGTTTTACCGTGCTGGCGTTTAGCAATTCCATTCAAGCCCAGCAAGCAGCCGAGAGCCGCATCGTTGTTACCGCCGAGCCAGTGAGCACGCCGCATCCTCACGATGACACCCGCCCGAAGCTTGAGCACATCATGCGTGAAGTTTCGGAGACGCAAGTCACCGTCACGAAAAAGGCGACCGTCATCCATCTGGACAAGGAACCGCCGGTCCAGGCCAATAACCTCCAGCAATTATTTACCAAGGCGCCCGGCCTCGTGGTTTCGGAACAACAGAGTCCCGGCCAATACAATTACAGTTATCGTGGCCTCGGTAATCCGCAGGAATCCGAATACACGCTCTTCCTTCAGGATGGTTTGCCGCTAATGGCGGAATGGATCGGTTTCCCGACTCTCTATTACCAGCCGGTGCCGCAGAGCGTCAGTGAGATTCAATTCATCCGCGGCGGCAACAGCCTTCTCTACGGACCCGAGCCGGCGCCGGCGGTGAATTTCGTGACCAGGCATCCCGTGCCGGGAACGCCGTTGGGCGGATACTTCGAGCAGACCGGAGGCCCGAATGGATTCTATAATAGCTACGCGTCAGTCCAGGACGGATCGGGTCCGCTCGAGTATCGGCTCGATGCGGATTACCAGACGTATGACGGCCAGCGGAACAATGGCCAGTACGATCTCTGGCAGGCGAACGGTTATCTTGGTTATCGGCCTAACGAAAATAATCTCATCGCGTTCGACGTTCACGCGAGCCGCTTCAACGGCGGTGACCCGGGAAAGCTCACGCTCGCGCAGTTCAACAACGACCAGGATTTTTCGACCACGCCCTACAACGAAAACTGGGTGGACCGTTACAATTTCGTATTGCGTTGGGAAGCGAATCTCGGTGACGGCTGGCTGATGCAGGCCAAGGGTTGGTTCACCCATCAGGACATCGATTCGCGCAGCGCCAACAACCTCGGCCCGGCAACATCACTCAATCCTACCGTGCTTCCGACGAGCACGACGTTCGGTTACGAAGAGTTCAACAACGGCGGACTCGATTTGCGTTTCCGCAAGAAGTGGGGCGAAGGCACGATGTTCAAGGGCAGCGCGCTCACTTTCGGCGGCGTGGTTTATCACGGCGAAGCGCCTTTCCAGCGTTACACATTGCAGAACACGAACATCAACACGCCTAATGGTCTAACCCTCGCCAATTTCGGACCGAATTTTCTCTACGCCCCTCGCGGATCCAAAGCCGATACCATTCTGGTCATCAACGGTGTCCCCACAGATATCGGCGCGACTCTCAACCAGGATCGCACGGCTGATTACCAAGCGTTCTTCGTCGAAGACCTGATTCGAATTGGCAGCTTCCACATCGTTCCGTCGTTCCGGCTCGACCATGAAAACGTCCAAGTGGATTCCGCTGCCGCGCCCTGGCTGAGCCCGCCGCTGGCCGCGACTTCGAAGAATATCGGGCCGAACACGATTAGCGCCGACCATTGGATTCCGCTCTGGGGAATCGGACTCGGCAACGATTTCGGCAAAGGCAACGAGACCTACTTCAACGCGAGCAGCGGCTGGCGGCCGACCCGCTGTTTCGATATCGCCGGCACTTCGCGCACAATTCCGTTCGGCCAGCCGCTGCCCGATCCGTTCCGGTCGCTCGACATCGAGCTGGGCGTTCACGGCACGCCAATCAAAGGCTTTTGGTACGACGTCGGCCTATTCTGGATGGAATTCGAGAACCGGACGGAGAACATCAATGTTGCCGGCAGCAACACGCTTTTCTTCGTTCAGAACTCCGGCAACTCGCGCCATCGCGGTATCGAGACCGAATTTTCTTACGATCTGCTGGCGCCGTTCCAGCACGACATCAGCTCATCGCCTACGACGACTGACGCGAAGTCGGGCAAGGACGTCACGGTCCCGCCGCCCGCGCATCCTTTGCAACTCATCGTCTTCAGTAATTTCCAATGTCTCGATGCTGAATTTACCGAAAGCCAGGTTCTCATTCCGGGGACCACCCAGACATTGGTCGGCAACGAACCCGCTTACTCGCCCGACTTCATCTGGAAAGGCGGCATCACCTTCCAAAAGGAAAAATGTTTCCGGATCAGCGTCTCTGGCGTCCATGTGGCCGATCAGTTCTGGGCCGATAACAACCGTCCGAATCCGGCGACCGCGACGGGCGCGGCCATCCTGGTGCCGGCGGTTATCCCGGCCTATACCGTCTTTAATTTTTCGACCGAAGTTTATCTGTCAAAGAATGTGCGGCTCTTCGGCGGCATCTCGAACCTCGGGGACGAAAAATATTATTCGCGCGTGTTCCTGAACGGATTGATCGACCCCGCCCCGCGCCGCACCGGTTACGCCGGCGTGTCGGTGGAGTTCTAGCGCTCTTTCGATTCTGGCACAGCTCGTTCGGCGGCCTGGAAGCCGATCTTGGAATGCGTTCCGTCGCAAAACGGTTTCGTCGTCGACGCGCCGCAGCGGCAGAGC
>DATILK010000427.1:0-3222 GCA_035476555.1 Chthoniobacterales bacterium
CGGACGACCGGCAACGACGAACATTTCGCCGCCGTGAAGGCCGCTCGTTAATCGATCTAGGTCCGCGAAGCCAGTTGAGATTCCGGTGATCGCGCCTTGACGTTCGTAAATATTCTCGATCGCCTCGACCGCGTTTACCACGTGCTCTCTCATCGACAGCAAATGGCCTTTGAAACGGTCTTCTCCAACAACAAAGATGTTGTGCTCGACTTCATCGAGCAGGTCATCAACTTGATCCTGCTCCTCAAAAGATCGGCGTACACCCTCTGTGCACGCGCCGATAATCTGCCGAAGGATGTACTTGTCCCTGACGATGTCCAGGTAGTAAGCGACATTCGCGGCCGTCGGAACGAATGTAAACAGATTGGTAACTGCGGCGACGCCGCCAACAGTTTCGAGCAGATGACGATCTCGCAACACTTGGGTAAAGGTAATCAGGTCAATTGCCTGCCCGGCATTCCATAGCTCGACCAGGACGGCGTAAATTGTCTGGTGGGCTGCGAAGTAGAAATATTCTTCGCTAATCTTTTCGACACATTCCGCGATGATGTCGCGCGGTGAGATAAGCATCGAGCCGAGCACGCCCTGCTCCGCTTCGATGGAATTGGGTAACGTACGCCCAACATCCTGTGAAAGACCTGTTGGGCGCGTGTCAGTAACTTTTCTGTCGCTTCGCGGCGCTGAGCCTCTGTCAGCGCCATTTGGCGCTGTCTTTTGAGGCCCCTCTGGGAAATCCCTTCGGGGTTCTCTCGCCATTTACTGGGTGCGTTTCTTGTGAGGTCGCGCTTTTTCGGTGACTTCGCCCGCGGGCTCAGCCGCCGGAGCGGGCGCTTCTTCTTTCGAGGGTTTAACCTGAAAAACAAATTTGGCCGTCACGTCGTGGTGCAACTTGATCGGCACCTCGTGTTCGCCGGTGGTCTTGATCGGGTGATCGAGGACGATGCGATGACGATCGATCTCGTTGCCGAGCTCGTTCTTCAAACGCTTCACCAAATCCTGCGCGGTGATCGAACCGAACGCCTTGCCCGTTTCGCCGGTCTCGAGCGTGAACACGACACGCAGTTTGCCGATCCGGCGGGCGAGATCTTCAGCCTCGTTCAACTCAGCTGCTTCGCGCGCGGCTCGCTTGGCTTTCAAATTATCGAGCTGCCGCATACTCTGCTTTGTGACTTCGTAAGCTTTGCCCTGGGGCAAAAGATAGTTGCGCGCATATCCGCGGCGCACTTTCACGACATCCGCCTCGGCGCCGAGGCCGGGGATGTTTTCCGTAAGAATGATTTCAGTCGAAGGCATAGGAAAAGTCGCCGAAATCACCATTTCGGCGGCGAGAGATTCGACAGTATGGGAGTCAATGGGCGTGTCAAGCAACATTGCTTCCTCCACTAAATGTGGCGATCGAAACCCAGTTGTTACGACGGAAATTCGGTCCGAAATACGAACTGTAGGCAGCGATGGTCGTTTCTGCTATTTGAGAATTAATGCCGAGATACTTGGATCAGCCTATCGGGGAACTTACGATTGAAGAAGACTTCTCTCAGTTATTGCAAGAGCTCACTGACGCATCCGGTATCGATCACCGCGCCGCAACAGCTTTACGTTTCCTCCCGTTTTTAATCCTTTGCGAGCATCCTCAGGGAGGCGGTTCGCAGCGCGTGCCGCTCCATCCCCGTCAAACGCGTCCGGGATATCTAGAAACCAAAATCGACAAGCTTGCTAGCACCAGCATTCTACAACTCTGCCAAGAGCTGGCCGCGGTGATTCACGAATCACTTGAAATGCATGTGAACCGAAAACTGATGACATTCTTTAATCACGTCGTTCGCCAGTCAGACGCACAAATCAAGCGTGCGAAACGTCGCAATTAAATCGGCGAGCTTTAAACTTAGACCATGCCCAGCTTCATCCGGCCGGCTTCGCTAATCATGCTCTGGTTCCACGGCGGATCCCAGACGAGTTGGACGTCGGCTTCATCCACGCCGTCGATCGTGAGGATTTTGCTTTGAGCATCGTGCGCGATCGCCGGCCCCATCCCGCAGCCGGGCGCGGTGAGCGTCATTTTTACGTCCACCTTCGTGCCGCCCTCGGGACGCTTGGTTAGCTGGCAATCATAAACCAAACCGAGATCGACGATGTTCACGGGAATTTCCGGATCGAAACATTGCTTCAATTGGTCCCACACCATTTTTTCATCGACGTCGCCGCCGCCGGACGCGTCCGATTTTGCCGCACCGTTGCTCGCCGCGGCTTTTTCCAAGCCGAGCGCATCCGCGTCTTTCTCGGCGACGCGCGCCAGCCCTTGATACGTCGCGACCGTGTAGCTGCCGCCGAGCGCCTGCGTGATTACCCCCGGCGTTCCCTCGGGAATCGTCGTTTTGGTTCCGCTCGGGATCTGAATCGCTTCCACATCCCGCGATAAAGTGAATTCGGTATTTTCGTGCATGACGCTCCTTCTTAACTGTCGAGGACGATTTTGACTTTGCGCCGGTCGGACTGCGCCGCGTTCAATTGGCTGAGCAGTGTTTGCCCGACCGGCTGTTCAGCTTTGCCTTCTGGCGCAGCGGATTCTCCGGCAAGCGCGGAACGTAACGCGCCTTCCACCAACTGCGCGCAATGAATTTTCACCGGCGGCAGCGCACCCAGCGGCGCGGCCAGTTCTTCGCCCGACATCGATTGCGCTTCCGCCACTGTCTTGCCGGCGAGCATTTCTGTCGCGACGCTGGCCACCGCGATCGCCGTCTGGCAGCCAAACGTTTGGAACGTCGCGCGATCGATCACTTTGCGGCCGTTCTCTTCCTTAAATTTCACCCACATCCGCAACATGTCGCCGCAATCGGCGCTGCCGACCGTGCCGATCGCGTCTGCGTCTTTCATCTCGCCGAGATTGCGTGGATTCTTCACGGCTTCCTCGATCCTCGATTGCAGGTCGTCGTTCATTGCTGTTCGACGTGATACCGCGGCAATTTCGGATCGACTTCAGCACTCCAGGCATCGATCCCGCCGCGCAGGCTCTTCACGTTCTCGAAGCCGTGCCCTTGGAAATACGCAGCGGCGTCCATGCTTCGCGCGCCGGTGTGATCGTAAATCACGAAAAGATTCGTCCGCGATCCGTTGCCGAGGATTTCCTGCATCAACTCCTGAGTAAACAACTGCGCGCCGGGCAATTTCACTGCTTCGAATTCCTCGCGAGTGCGAACATCGAGCAGATACATCGGTTCACCGGCA
>DATILK010000428.1:0-2085 GCA_035476555.1 Chthoniobacterales bacterium
CGGGCGAATGCCGACGAGCTCGACTTCCCCCATTTTCTTGAGAATGCCGCGCTCGACACGACCAGTCGCGACGGTGCCGCGGCCTTCAATGTTGAACACGTCTTCGACCGGCATCAGGAACGGCTGGTCGACCGGACGCTCCGGGACGGGGATGTAATCGTCGACGGCCGCGATGAGATCGAGGATGCACTTGGCGTCAGCGTGGGCGGGATCGCCGGCGGCGAGAGCCTTCGCGGCGCTGCCTTTGACGATCGGGATTTTGTCTCCCGGAAATTCGTATTGGGTGAGCAGATCGCGCACTTCCATCTCAACGAGATCGAGAAGCTCGGGATCGTCCACCATGTCCGTCTTGTTCAGGAACACGACGATGGCTGGGACGCCGACCTGACGCGCAAGCAGGATGTGCTCACGGGTCTGCGGCATCGGGCCGTCGGCGGCCGAGACGACGAGAATCGCACCGTCCATCTGCGCGGCGCCGGTGATCATGTTCTTGACGTAGTCAGCGTGACCGGGGCAATCGACGTGCGCGTAGTGGCGCTTGTCGCTTTGGTATTCCACGTGCGCGGTGTTGATCGTGATGCCGCGCTCTTTTTCTTCCGGCGCGTTATCGATCGAATCGTAGGCGCGCGCTTCAGCCTGGCCCTTTTTCGAGAGCACGGTGGTGATCGCGGCGGTGAGGGTGGTCTTGCCGTGGTCGACGTGACCGATTGTGCCGACGTTAACGTGCGGCTTGTCGCGTTTAAATGCTTCCTTAGCCATCTGATTTTCCTTTTTTAAAAACTAACTGCGTCTTTTTGTTTTTCTATCCGATCACAAGCTCATTGCTGGAGCCCATGACCGGGATTGAACCGGTGACCTCGTCCTTACCAAGGACGTGCTCTACCAACTGAGCTACATGGGCCGCTCCCTGTCATTGCTTGCTCGTTCCGCTTGCGCAGGACGAACCGGTTGCTCCTTCCGTAGAAGTAAAAGTCCCAGAGCCGTTAAACTTCCGTTCCGAACGACCTTGGGACTCCTCTCGTTCTCCGAAAAAGCGTCGGCAAGCTAGCAGCGCGCTCGGGGGTGTCAAAGAAATTTCTGCGCGTTGCCTCGCTCAATACCCGCGGCTTTTCCGCCGCGAAACCATCACAATGATGATGATCAACACGAGCAACGCTCCGGCGCCGATCCCGATCTTCATCCGCGGGTCCATCGGCTCCGGAGTAGGCTCCGGAGTCGGCGGCGGTGGCGTGCTCTGCGCGACTGGTTTCGGCGTCGCGAGTTTGGCGCGAACGACGGCGAGCTTTTGCGTTGTGTCGAAATCGTCCGGCTTTAATTTTAAAGCCGCTTCGATATCGGCCAATGCCGGCGCGAATTGGTTCATCGCGTAATACGCATCCGCCCGCCGATTGAACGTGAGCGGGTTGTCCGGCTTTTTCTCGATGCTGGTCGTGTAATCTTTCACCGCCTCGTCGTAGCGATGCAGGTTGTAAAACGCGAATCCACGGCGGTCGTAGCAAACTGGATTCGTCGGCGCCAGCTCGATCGCTTTGTTGTAATCGGGCAACGCTTCCTCGAATTTATTCTGCATGACCTGGGTCTGGCCGCGCTCGAGATAGCCCGTCTCGCTTTTCGGCGCGAGGGTCACGGCTTTGTCGAAATCGGCCATCGCTTCGGTGTATTTCGCCATCGCCCGATAAACGCGACCACGGTCGTCGTAGAGCCGCGGGTCGCTCGGGCTCAGCTCGATCGCTTTGGTAAACTCGACGATCGCTTCGTCGTATTTCGCCGCCTGGGCGAGTTCGTTTCCCTTGTTGCCGTGGGCTGCAGCCGCCGCTGGATCGGCGGCGGAAGTCCAGTTTGCCGTCACGAAAATCAGGAGGGCGGCGGCCACGGATGCGATCGAATTCTTCGGGTTGTTCATATAGCTCTTTCGGATGCGGTGGGTTTCGGGGTCGCCTTTTTAGCCCAGGCGGCACGGCGCCGGGAAGCTAATTCGATTGGCTGCGACAGTGGCGCCGCTCTGTCGGCGCCAGACGCGGCGACTGAGCGCCGCGGCTACAGTTAATGCGGCGAAGCCGCCGGCGGCGCCATCGATGGCGCTTT
>DATILK010000429.1:0-4074 GCA_035476555.1 Chthoniobacterales bacterium
ACAGCCATATTGGCCACGATTGTGACGTCGGCGACGCCGTTGTGTTTTCGAACAACGGAACCCTGGCCGGGCATGTGCAGGTTGGCGACCACGCAATCATGGGCGGGCTTACCGCGGTCCATCAATTCTGCCGGCTCGGCCGTTATGCAATCACCGGCGGTTGCTCGAAAATCGTGCAGGACGTTCCACCATTCATGATCGCTGATGGAAATCCAGCGAAGGTGCGCGGCATCAACATCGTCGGCCTCGAGCGCAATGGTTTTGCCGCCGAAACCATCAAGACGATCAAGGAAGCGTTCCGAATGATTTACCGCTCGAAGCTCAACACCCGCCAGGCGGTGGAAGCGATTCAGCAGGAATTGCCGGCCAGCGCCGAAATCACGCAGATCATCGAGTTCATCCAGTCGAGCGAACGCGGGATCATTCGTTAGGCCGCGACGATTTCGGCGGCGACGGCTTCGTGGCGCGTAATTCCATTTCCGCCTTTTTCAAAAGCGAAGCTGCCGGAGCGTCGGGCGCAATCCGAAGAACGGTGCGAACGAGATCAAGCGCGCGCTTCGCCTTGTTCTGCTTCGTCAGCGCGTCCGCTTCGTGCAGGACAGTCCGCAAAATATCGTCCCGCTTTGAATAAATGGTTCGCGCGAGATCGAAACAGCCGGAAGCGCCGACATAATTTTCCGCGCCCGCGTCGAGAAGACCTATGTCTTCCAACATCGGCGCGTTCCGCGTCCGGGTAGCGAATGCCGTTGCGGCCGCTCGATATTCCGCGGCGCCTAACGAGGCATTCTTGACCGCGAAGCTGTGATAGGCGCTCCAATCGGATGAGGATTTTTCGCCAGCGCCCTTGCCATCAAGTCCGAGCCATCCGGCGTAAGGTCGATAAAGCGGATCGCCCACCATCACGGACATCCAGGACAGGACGGGCGACGCCATGTAGGCGCTCTCGGCGAACGTGAAACCGTGGAGGAGCCGGTCATTCAAAATGTCGAGGTGCGCGGTTAGTTGCAGATAGGGTTCGTAAACGTTGCCGATGGTCGCGGCCGCGCCCTTGGTCAAAAGCGGCCCGGCCCAGCCCGAGTTCTCGTCGTGCAGGGTGCTCGCGCTGAAAGAATGAATGTGGACGGCGATCGCTCCGGGAACGAATTGGAAATCCGGTTGGGTGAAGGGCCCCGCTATCCTGTCCGTGTACCATCCGTAATAAAGAGCGCAGTCCGTCATTGGATAGCCGTTCGGGAAAATCTCCGGCGTGTCTTCGTAGATCAAAGGAACCCCATCCTTGTGGAGTTCATCGCGAGCGTCCGCGAGCCAGTGATCGCCGGTTGCGAAACCAGGAGCGGAATTACGCGCGGCGTCGAGGTAAGCACGACCCCACAGGCCGGTCTTCTCAGTTTCAATGGCGTCGGTGATCATCCGGCGGACTGTCGCCACCTGCGGCGCATCGAGCCGGCACACCAACAGCATGGCCGAGCTTTCCGCTTCGGTCATGGCGCGGTAACTCTGGAAATAGGGATTCTGCAACGGCCCGGAAATCTGGTCGGAAAAAGCGCCGAGCGCTGCGACTTCGGAATCGACCGAAGCGTCGTTGCGATTCGCGATCGGCGGCCCGCCTGGTTTGTCGCCTGGATAATCCACCACCGGGCGGATTTTCAGCGGCACCCCCTTGATCAGCGCGACGAAGCGAATGGCGTTACTCGTCACCGTGACTTGGGCGCCGCGTGGTTCGTTCAACGTCCACCAACCGCGTTCCTTGAAGATGGCGCGCAGCGGATTACGAATCATCGCGTCGTATTCCTCGCGGCTGATCTCTTCCGTCCTGGATATGCTCAGCCCTACGAGATGTTCGCGGGCGATGCCGCGTTTCTGCGCGTAAAATCTTGCCAGCTCAACGGATTCGGGAACGTCCTGGTTGAAAACTACGATGGTCGCCGGCGCGAGCGGTTTCTCCGCAAGCGCTGACATCGTGACCGCGCAGATCGCCAAACCAAACCAGAGAAGTCTCATTTACAGACGAGCCTTCAACCCATCGTAAGCAATGCCGACGCCCGCCGGCAGCTCCGCTTCACTTGCTTGCGGCAGCTCGTGGCAAACATGCGTGAAGAGCGTCTGCCCTGGACGCACTCTTGCGGCAATTTCCAATGCCTGCGAGACGCTCAGATGCGTCGGATGCGGTTTGTGTCGAAGAGCGTCGATCACGAGCACTTCAACGCCGGCGATTTCGGTAACGATCGGATCGGGGACCGCGCTGCAATCGCTCAAATACGCGACGAGCTTTTTCCCGGCGCGCGAAAACAGATAGCCGTTGACCGTTGATTTTCCGTGGGGCACCGGCAACGGCGCGATCGTTGTTTCGCCGAGTTGAAACGCGCCTTCGATGATGTGCGGCACGGGCACGAGATAGCCGGGAAAACGGTTCAGGCCGTTGAAGGCAAACTCATAGACCCGCGCCAGGTCGCGCATCGTTTCCGCCGACGCGTAAACCGGGATCGACCCCAGATCGTGGGAGTAGCGGCGCAAATCATCGAACCCCATAATGTGGTCGGTGTGCGAGTGAGTAAACACGACGGCGTCCAGCCGCCGGATATTTTCACGCAACGCCTGGGTGCGAAAATCCGTTCCGGTATCGACCACCCAGGCGCACTCCGGAGTTTCCACATAAATGGACGAGCGCAGCCGTTGATCGCGTGGATCGGGTGAATGACAAACCGCGCAATCGCAACCGATCATCGGCACGCCCTGTGACGTTCCGGTCCCAAGAAAGGTGACGGTCAGTTGCGACTTTTTGGTTGATCCGGCGAGAGCCGGTTGAGAGTTTGAATTCTGCAAGCCTCGCAGCTTCCACTTTCATCCGTCATCCCTCAACCTTCACCTTTTACGATGCCCGCCACGCTCAGTCTTCTGCGGATCAAGAACCTGGCGCTGGTCGAGGATCTCGAGTGGCAGCTGGCGCCGGGATTCACTGCCATCACGGGGGAAACCGGTGCTGGTAAATCGATCATCATTGGCGCACTGCAATTGCTCCTCGGAGAACGGACCGACAAATCGTTGATCCGGACCGGCGCGGATTCGTGCACCGTCGAAGCCGTTTTTGCCGGCGAGGAATTGAAACAACTGAATTCGCTCCTGGAGGAAACCGGCGTCGAGAGCAGCGACGGCGAACTGATTGTGAAACGCAGTTTTTCTACGGCCGGCGCGAACCGGCAGTTTATCAACGGTTCGCCGACGACGCTCGCCGTTCTCAAGAAACTCGGCGACGAACTCGTGGATCTGCATGGCCCGCACGATCACCAATCGCTTCTGTCGCCGGAGCGACAACTCGCTCTTCTCGACGGCTACGCGCATACCGACGACGCGTTGCGCGAATTCTCCGAGGCGTACGGGAGACTGCAATCTTTGCGAGCCGAGCATGAGAGCTTAAGCACCGCGGAATCCGCCCGCGCACAGGAGATCGATTTGCTCCGCCACCAGATCGACGAAATCACAAGTGCGAGCGTAACGACTGCCGAAGAGGAAGAAATTTCCACTCGTTACCGTCTCGCGAGCAATTCCAAGCGGCTTCTCGAATTAGCTGCCGCGATTTCGCGCAAACTTTCCGAAGCCGACGATGCGATCCTGCCGCAACTGACCGAAACGCAACGGCTCTTGCGCGACCTGGAGAAAATCGATCCGGAAAAATCGACGCTAGCTGACGCGCACGCGGCGTGCGTCGTCGAGTTGTCGGAAATTTCCCGTGCGCTGGGACAATATGCCGAGCAGCTCGACCTCGATCCCGCGCAACTCGCCGCGCTCGAAGAACGCGTCACGCTTTTTGAGACGTTGAAGCGAAAATACGGAGGTTCGATTGAAGAAGTCATCGCGTTCGGCGAACGCGCCGCCGAGCGAATGCGCAAAATCGAAGGACGCGACGCCGAGCTCGAGCGGTTGAGCCAGGAAATCGAAAGCGCACGCGGCGTCGTGGAAAGAATCGGGCACGCTCTCCACAAAGCGCGAAGCAAGGCTGCGCCGAAACTCGCCGAGAACATTCGCGCGAATTTGCGCGATCTCGGTTTTCGGCAATCGGAATTCGAAGTGAAACTA
>DATILK010000430.1:0-1693 GCA_035476555.1 Chthoniobacterales bacterium
GAGAACTGGCGCTTATCCATCTTTTGCACCTGCTCGATCTCAGCGCCTTCCTTTTGAAATTCCGACTCGAGGCGATCGACCACGTCCTTCACGGTATCTTCTCTGCCCTGCGTGTTGAGCACGAGCAGGGCTTCATAACGGTTCTTCATGATTCTGATTCGGGATTTTTGTTGAACTGGTTCATCGCGGAAAGCAGGCCGTTGTCAATCGCGCATTTCACCGCGTCGGCGGCCCGCGCGATCGTTTTTTCAACGACTGAACGCTCCTCTTCGAAGAAGCGGCCGAGCACGTAATCGGTCGCCCCTTCGACGGGCGCCGAGCCGATGCCGATCCGGAGCCGCGGAATTTCTTCGGTGCCGAACTGGACGATGATCGATTCGAGACCGTTGTGTCCCGCCGTGCCGCCATCGGGTCGCAAGCGCAGGCGTCCGAGCGGAAGCGCCATTTCATCGAGAACGACGAGCACCTCTCGCGGCTCGATCTTGTAGAATTGGGCGACGGCCTGGAGCGGTTCGCCGCTGCGATTCATGTAGCTGGTCGGCTTCACGAGGATCGCCTTCTCGCCTTTCGCCCAGAGCGCGTGCCAGCTTTTCTCATGTTGCCAGGCGAGTCCCCACTCCGCCGCGAGACGATCGACGACTTCAAATCCAATGTTGTGGCGCGTTCCGTTGTATTCCGCTCCGGGATTACCCAGGCCGACAACCAACCGAATCTGCGCGGGGTTCTGCTCCAAAATGTCGAAGCGAGAGCCGAATTATTTCTTCGGCTCTTTTTCCTTCGGGGCCGCGCCGGCCGGGGCAGCACCCGCTTCCGGTTCTTCCTTCTTCGCGGTGATGACTTCCGGTCCAGCCGCGGCTTCCGCCGTCGCCGCCACCGGCTCTTCTTCCACCGTCGGAGCCAGCACCGAGAACGCGGTCAAATCCTGCTGGACTCGAGTCGTTACGCCGGAAGGCAATTGAATTTCGCGGACGTGGATGGAATCGCCAATGTCCAACGCGGAAACATCGACGCGAATGACGTCCGGCAAATCGCGCGGCAGACATTCGATCGCGAGCGAGCGAAGACTTTGCTCCAGCAATCCGCCCATGTTTTTCACGCCATTGGCGGTGCCGATCGGCTCGAGCGGCACGTCGGCCTGAATCACTTCGTCCTGCGAGACGGCATGGAAATCGACGTGCAACACCGCGCCGCCCACCGGGGCGTGCTGGACTTCCTGCACCAGCGCGAGTCGGCTCGTCCCCCCGACTTCGAGTTCAACCAAAATATTTTCACCGGCCGCGTGGCTGAGGAGCGCATTGATGTCGCGTTTGGAAACCTGGAGCGCTTCCGGTTTGTCCTTCGAACCGTAGATCACCGCCGGCACCGAGCCGGCCGCCTTCAATTTTCGCACGGCCGAACGCCCAATCGCCGTTCGCCGTTCCGCCGTAAGTTTTACCTGCTTAGCCATGTCTCAATTTTTCTCCGCGTCGTTGTCGATCTTGAACAGCGAGGAAACCGATTCGTCATTGTGGATTCGTTTCATGCCTTCGCCGAGAAGCTCGGAGATGCAAAGCACGGTGGTCTTGAATCCTTCCACCGGCCGCACGGGCGTGCTGTTCGTGGTAATTAGTTCCTCAATCTGGGATTTTTGCAACCGCTGAATCGCGACGTCCACCAGAACGGCGTGGGCGACTCCGGCGTAGATTTGGAGCGC
>DATILK010000431.1:0-2460 GCA_035476555.1 Chthoniobacterales bacterium
TGGAGCGGTGAGGTTTGACGTCGTCGCGGTTCTATTTTTCAACCCCAAAGCCAATTCGTTATGGCGGTTACTGAGCCATAGAATCAAGGAACGACGATATACAACCACCGCCCGTTGAATTCTCGGGCCGCCGGGATTCGAACCCGGGACCTCTTGAACCCCATTCAAGCGCACTACCAAGCTGTGCTACGGCCCGTTGCCGCGCCCACTATCACAGCCGGAGCGTGGATTGCCAAAAAGTTTTCATGAACTCCAGGCGCTCAGAAAGCCGTCGATGAGTTCCGGCAATTCGTCGCTGTAACCGCCTTCGAGAATCGCGCCCGAAGGAATATCGATCTCCCGCAGCCAGCCACCGAACATCGCGAAATCTTCCGGCCCCAGGGACATCTCGGTTATCGGATCGCCAGCGTAAGCATCGAAACCGGCCGAAACCAGCAGCAGATCGGGATTGAATGCGATCAACTCGTCGAGCGCCCGGCGAACTTCGGCAACGTGGGTCGTTCGCGGCGTGAGCGGCGCGACGGGAAAATTACGAATGTTCGCGAATGATCGCGTCCCCGTTCCTGGATAACCGGGAAACTGGTGGATCGATGCGAACATGATCCGCGGATTGTTCGCGACAATGTCTTCCGTGCCGTTGCCGTGATGCGCGTCGAAGTCCCAGATCGCGACGCGTTCTGCGCCGTTCTCGAGCGCATCGAGCGCCGCGACGGCGATGTTGCTGAAATAACAGAACCCCATCGCGTGCTCGCGCATGGCGTGATGTCCGGGCGGGCGCATCAGACTGAAGCTTCGGTTTTTGTTTAGCGCTTCGCGTCCGACGTCGAGCGCAGCGCCGGCCGCGCGCAAGGCGTACTGATAAATATCGGGATAGACCGGCGTATCGGTATCGAATGCCGCGGCGGCCGTGCGAATCTGTTCCAAGTGTTCCGCGGAATGAGCGCGCAGCAGTGCCGCTTCGCTCGCTGGTTTCGGTTCGCGCCATTCCCAATCGCGATGGTGCTCGGTCAACAACGGCACCGAACGTTCGATTCGCTGCGGCCGCTCCGGATGACCGGGGGCCGAGTATTCAGTGCAACGCCGATCGTGAAAAATGATCATGCCTGGGCGTCGCTGGATGTGGAGGTCGCGGGCAATTGTTGCTCAAACGCTTTCCGCTTCTGGCCGACGCGCCGTTCAAAAATGTAATGCGCGGGCCACATGAGAATGAAAGTCATCGGCGCAAGGAAAGCATATCGGTGCGGCAGTCCGACCGCGAACAACACAACGATCACACCGACGCCGGCACTGACGATTTGCTGGCCGGCATATTTCTTGACATTGAAAACTTCGAGCGACTCGAGGCCGAGCTCGCGGCGCTTGCGATAAGCGTGGAGATAGAGCAATCCAAACATGACGAAGAGCGCGACGAAGCCGAGCCCGTAGGTCATCGAGGCGCGGGAAAGTTGCTCCAGCGTCATCAGCTTCACGTTGCGGGCGCCCGTCGGCAGGAAGCGAGCGAACCCGGAATCGAACATGAACTTGAGCGGGTAAACATAAAACATAACCACGAACAGCAGCGCGCCGTTGAGGAAAACCGTGTACGAGTCCTGCAATCCATAGCGACGAAAGAAGAGATTGTGCTCGTACCAAATCCAGTAGAGCACGCCGAAACAACAGGCAAACGCCGGGAACCCGAACATCAGGTTCATGAGGGCCTCGTAACTTTTCGGAACCTCCAGCGACACCACCAGCAGCGTCAGGGCGAAGGCGAAGACGGCGTCGCTGAATGCTTCGAGGCGGGAAATCTCGTGGTCTCGCCGGAAAAGCATCTCGGAGATTTACAAGCCCGGGAACTGCCGGGCGCGTGAATTAGTCGTCGTCGTCGTCCGGGCTCGGCGAAGGCGATTCGGTCGGCGGCTGGTCGCCGGGCTTTTGCTTGCCTTGCCGCAGGCCGCCGGATTCCTCGCGTTCGGAGGGCGATTGCCGGGGATTCATTTGCGGACCTTTGCGTGGTGCGAATTTCGCTGACGGCGATGGCCGCGATGACGGTGGTTCCCGCGACGACGGCGATTCCTCGGCTTCTTCCCGTTGCCGTGGCGAAATCAACGAGTGCGGCGAGGCGCTCGATCTCGGCGAGACCGACGGCTTCGGCGACGCCGTCACGCTCGGTGCGGTGGAGGGCGCGGCGGAAGCGGAAGGTTTCGGCATCGGTGAGATGGAGAGCGGAGTGGACGACGGAGTGGTCGTCGTGCTTTTCTTGAAGTTCCAATTGAAAGCGGAGCTGTTCGCCAGAGCGGTCTCGATACTGGCGAGCGTCATCGCGTCGCCGCCGCTAAACGTGCCGAGGGTCTTGTTCGCCGGCAACGTTGCCGTCGGCGGCTGGCCCACCGGCATCGGATCGTAGGTTTCTTCCACGACGGGTTTCACTTCTTTTCCGCCGAGTTGCGATTTCAAATTAGCCATCGTGACGGGCGTTCC
>DATILK010000432.1:0-3309 GCA_035476555.1 Chthoniobacterales bacterium
CTGCCGGACGCGATGGAAGGCCCAACGCCGGTCAGCGCGTTGATCCACGCCGCCACCATGGTCGCAGCCGGCGTGTTTCTCGTCGCACGCGTCTATCCCATCTTCTCGTTAGGCGCGGTCGACGGCGTGACGCCGTCGCTCACCGTCGTGGTCTGGATCGGCGTCATCACGGCGGTGATGTCTTCGCTCATCGCCATCGCCCAGGCCGACATCAAACGCATCCTCGCTTACTCCACTGTCTCGCAGCTCGGCCTGATGATGGTGTCGTTGGGCGTGGGGGGCGTCGCGGCCGGCATCATGCATTTGCTCGCCCACGGTTTTTTCAAAGCGCTTTTGTTTCTCGGTTCCGGCTCGGTCATTCACTCGTCTCATCACGAACAGGACATCCGAAAAATGGGCGGTCTGCGGAAACTGATGCCGGTCACTTTCATCACCTACGCGATCGGGATGATGGCGCTCAGCGGTGTGCCGCTCTTTTTTGCCGGCGCCTGGACGAAAGAAGAAATCCTTCACGCCACCGCGCATTGGCCGAAATCGCAATTGCCCTACAGCCTCATGCTTGCTGGCGTCGTTCTGACCGCGCTCTACATGACGCGGCAGGTCATTTACGTTTTCTTTGGCAACAACCGGGCCGCGGCTGCGGCCCACGAATCTCCGCCGATCATGACGCGACCGCTCGTGATCCTCGCGATCTGCACGGTCGGACTGAGCGTGATTCTCACTCCAGCCTGGCCGTGGCTTCACAACTATTTGTCGGGCGAAACCGCTGCGATCGATTTCAGCCTGCTTATTCAGCCGATGCTTTTTGTTTCTCTGGCACTCGTCGCTGCTGGAATCGGGCTCGGAATTCTGATCTACCGGCACGCCGGCCAAACCGATCCACTTCAGCAGGCGCAACCCGCGGTCTTTCGTTTTCTTGAAAACAAAATGTGGATCGACGAGCTTTACGCCCACACCGTCATCGCGTTTTGCAAGATCGCCGCGCTCGTCGCGAGCTGGCTCGATCGTTTCGTCTGGGACGGATTGGTCCGCGCGGTCGGCGGAATTGGAGCGCTCTTCGGCAGTCTTTTCACCGGAGTCGATGAGCGCGGAATCAACTTTGGCGTGGACGAAAGCGCGACCGGTACGCGCGGCCTGGGACGCGTCATCGCGAAATTTCATTCGGGGCAGGTCCAACTTTATCTCGGCGCCGTGGCGGTCGCGGTCGTCGCTCTTGTTTTCTTTTACGCATGGCTGGGCTGATCACGGTTCTCATTCTGTTGCCGCTCATCGGCGCGCTGTTCGTGAGCGCGGCGCGGCCAAGCGCGGCGCGCGCAATCGCTCTTGGTTTCAACGCCCTGACCGCGATCACCGCGTTCTATCTCTGGCGCCACTTCGACCCTGCGGCGGCCGGAATGCAACTAGCGGAACGCTACGACTGGATCCCGTCGATCGGTGCCGAGTACTTCGTGGCGATCGACGGATTGAGCCTGCTCCTCGTCATTCTCACGACCATCATTTTTCCGTTCGCCCTGCTCGCGCGGCGAATGCCTCGCGGCGCTTACTCCCTTCTGCTCGTCATGCAGGCGGCGCTCTACGGAAATTTCACGGCCCAGAATTTTATCCTCTGGTTCCTGTTCTACGAGATGAGTTTGGTCCCCGGATTTCTCCTGATCAAAATCTGGGGCGGGGGCGCGAATCGTGACTGGGCGGCGACGAAGTTTTTCCTCTACACGTTTCTCGGAAGCGTCGCGATGCTGCTCTCTTTCCTGGCGATCTATTTCGCGAAAGGCAGTTTTGATTTCGCGACGCTCGCCGAAAACGCCCGCACCGCTCCGCTCGTGAGCGGCCGGCTGGAGTGGATCGCGTTCGCCGGAATTTTTCTCGGGCTCGCCGTGAAGGTGCCGCTCTTTCCGCTGCACACCTGGCTACCGGACGCGTACGAAAGCGCGCCGACCGGCGTCTCGATGGTCCTGACCGGTGTGCTTTCCAAGATGGGCGTTTACGGTTTCGTGCGTCTGCTGCTTCCACTATTTCCACGAGAAATTCAGGCGCTGGGGCCGTGGCTGCTTGGTCTCGCGGTTTGTTCCATCGTGTTCCCGGCGCTCGCCGCGTGGGCGCAATCGGACCTCAAGCGAATGGTCGCCTATCTCTCCATCAATCACCTCGGCTATTGCCTGCTTGGATTGTTTACGATCGCAACGACAACCGCGCGTCCCGCCATCGAAATCCAGGCGGCGTTGAGCGGCGTCTTCCTCCAAATCTTCAATCACGGGGTGACCGCCGCCGCGTTATTTTATTTTGTCGGTCTGCTCGAGGAACGGCGCGGCGCGCGCGGCATCTACGACTTCGGCGGCTTGATGCAACGAACGCCGTTGCTCTGCGGCTGGATGAGTGTCGCGATGTTTTCGTCGCTCGGGTTGCCCGGATTGAACGGGTTCATCGGCGAATTCCTCATCTTCAAGGGCGCGTTCGGTCTCACGATGATCCCGACGGCGATCGCCGTCCTCGGGTTGCTTTTCACCGCGATCACTTTCCTCCGTGCGATGCAGTTGCTGTTCAGCGGTCCATTGTCGGAAAACTGCCGCGCGTTCCCCGACCTCCTGGGCCGCGAAAAATTCGTCGTGGTCCCCGTGACGTTGCTCATGTTCGCCGTCGGCATTGCGCCCCAGTTCCTCTTCAACATTTTCAACGGCGCCGTCGCCCAAATGACGCGGCTGTTTGCCTAGCAATGGCCACAAAACGCGAACTCATTTCCGTCGGGCGGATCGCGCAATCGATCCATCTCTTGCGCGGCCAAAAGGTGATGCTCAGCCGCGACCTCGCCGATCTTTATGGAGCTCCGGTAAAAGTCCTCAACCAGGCAGTGAAACGCCATTCGACACGGTTCCCTGCCGATTTCGTCTTTCAGCTCAATTCCAAAGAATTCGAGAACTTGAAGTCACAATTTGTGACTTCAAGTTGGGGAGGAATAAGGCGCGCCCGGCCATACGTCTTTACCGAACAAGGCGTCGCGATGCTCTCCAGCGTTTTGAACAGTGAGCGCGCGGTGAAGGTAAACATCGCGATCATGCGCGCGTTTGTGAAGTTGCGCGAAACGCTGGAGTCGCACCGGGAACTCGCCCACAAGTTTGCCGAACTCCAACGGCGCGTCGGCAAACACGATGACGAAATCGCGGCGATCATCGACGCGATTCGGCAATTGATGGCGCCGCCGGTGAAGCCGCGTCGCGAAATCGGGTTCCATGTTCGCGAGAAAGCGCCGCGCTACCGCACACGATCACGCCGATGATCGCCTGGACCATTTATGTCACTTTCGGCGGCGCGCTT
>DATILK010000433.1:0-5324 GCA_035476555.1 Chthoniobacterales bacterium
TACGCGGCCCCGAAAACTTTTCCGCTTTCCAGAACCACGCGACCCCATTCGCCTTCCGACAAAAGAAACATAGCGCGGCCGGTCAAAAATTTCGCGCCGCCATTGGTGCCAATACCCAGGCCCCAACCCCACCACGGCGCGCCGACCGGCGGTGAATACCACCACAGCTTAATTCCCTCGCTGAAAGGCTCGAACGTCCGAGTAATCAAACCACCGGCGATGGTTGTCTCCTCCGCTGCGGCGACGTCCGTAAAACGGTCACCCAGAACCTTGACGCCTTCCTTGAAGATCGGCAGCCGCACTGCGAGGAAAACAAGCACCGTCACGATAAGCAAATTTCGACCGAACTGGTTCACTGCACTCGGTCGAATTATCAGCACCACAAACAGAGAAGATATTACGAGCAACACGGCGAGCAGCACCGAGCGGCTTCCAGAAACTCCGATCGTAACGACTAACGCGAATCCGGCGGCGAAAAGCAGCCAGTTCTTGTAAACGCCGCGCGTCAACGCGCCATACAGCAGATAGACGGCAGCCATCGATGCATAAAAAATCACGCCCGAAACAAATGAGAACGTTCCGGGCGGTCGAATTTTTCCGCCGCCGGCCGTGATCTGCTGAGTGTCGCCCAAGCCAGCGGTGCGATTGATGAACGATTCGGCATCGGAGTTGAACTGGATCGCGAGCAGGACACACATCGGGAGCAGACCGGCCAAAATCCACCAGCCCAGTTTCTTCACATCCGCTTCATCGAGAGCGCGGGCCATGACGAAGATGAGCGGCAAATGAAGGAAGTTGCAGCGAAAACCGAAACCGGTGACGAGGAAGAGCGGCTTGAGGGGCAGATACGGTTCGAGCACGACGAGAGAGACGAGCCAGCAGAGCAGTCCGATGATGGCGAGTGAGAGGATCCAGAGGTTACGCGGAAACAGACGCGCCTTGATCGCGAGCATGTAAATCACGAGCACGACGGGATCGCGGACGACGAGCAGCACGTCAGAAAACTGGGGCAGAAGCCATTTGCGGAACACGCCCTCGAAAATCAGCAGGAAAAAATAGAACCAGATCGCCCATTTTAGATGGGTGTGGGCCCGCGATTTATTTGGCGATAGCATTGAGAATTTGGTCGCCATAGGCGGCCCAGGTCAATTTAGCAGCTTTCGCGCGCGCAGCCTGACGCATCCCAGGCAATTTGCCACGATTTTGGATGAACCATTCGATCTTTTCCGCAATCGCCGCCGGGGCGCCGGCTGGAACGAGAAACCCGGTTTCGCCCTCAACGATCAGGTCTTCGCCGCCGGCATTTCGCGTGACGATCAGCGGAAGACCGCACGCCATCGCTTCCTGTTGAACGAGGGCGCGTCCTTCCACGATCGACGGCAGCACAAACACATCACACGAAGCCATCAGACGCAAAACGGCTTCGTGCGGCCGGGGCGGTTCGTAGATAAATTCGGTGAACTGGTTCCGGTAAAATTGCATCGGCAAAATCGGAGAGCCCATCACCACCAATTCGGCGCCGATGGATTTCACCAGTTTCATCGCGGCGAAAAGATCGGCGAGACCTTTCCGTTGCGAGAGCGCGCCGGCGAAAAGAAAGCGTAGCGGCGAGTCTGTTTTGTCCGGCGCATGAGCCGTCGCATGCGGCGATCCAAATGGAGCGACGATGCAGAGTTTTTCGCGGCGCGCGTTTTCCGGCAACGAATCGAGAACGAAAGCGCTCGGGCAAACTACGATCTCCGCCAGCTCCAGCTCTCGGGTCTTGCGCGCGAGTTTTTCTTCGGAATCGCGAGTGCCGCCAAGGGTCGGTTCCCAATCGGGATAACGCCCGGCTTCGGCGCACAGAAGTCGCTGGGCGGTTTCCCAGTACGCAATCGGCAAATCGTAAATCCGGCGGACGCCCAGTTTCTGCGCTCGTTCAAACAAACGGACCGCGCAATCTTCGTACGCATAGGCGCTGCGAATCTTTAAGCGCTCCTGGTCTTCTTCGAGATAATCCGCCGCGACGCCATCCAATTCCGCCCAAACGCGATCGATGCTCGCCCAACCCGTTTCATGTTTCGTCAGCCAACCAAATCCGAATTTTGCCGCGAGCTGGCGCACGATCTCGCGCGTTGGGTGCGTTCGAATTTTATAGTGCGGTAGATCGTAACCGCGCCGCATCATTTGGGCCCGCAGATTTTCGGGCAACGCCTGCAGGATTGGCGAGGTGTTCGACCAGCCGAGAGTCGTCACGAATTTCGCCAGGCGATCAGAACGATCGAGCGCTGCGAGGACCGCGCGCACATTGGCGTTGCCGAAAGGATGAACGAACAAGATCATCGCCGCGCTTTCGTCATCGTTTCCAAATAAACAGTAGCGACCGCTCGGGGCGTGAAACGCGCGAGATGAGCGGCCGCACTTTGGTGAAGCCGATCGTGCTCCGCGGGATCATCAAGGAGTCGCGTGATCGCGGCCGCAAGCGCGGGAGCGTCTCCGTTCGGAAACGTTACACCACACGGCCCGATAGCTTCCGCCAACCCGCCACCGGCGGAGCCGATCACCACGCAGCCGCAGGCAATTCCTTCCAGGGCCACAATTCCAAACGGCTCCTGCCAGAGTGACGGCACCACGAGGATCTCGTGTCCGCGGAGCGCGTCCGCCAACTCCGCACCGTGTCGCGACCCCGCGAACTTGACTTGCGCGTTCAATTGCAAATCAGCGACCTGTTTGTCGAGCGACGCGCGCTCCGGTCCGTCGCCGACGATCGTCAGCCGCGGCTTCGTTTTCATCAGCTTCAGGGCTTCGAGCAACAGATTGGCACCTTTATCGGAAACCAAACGGCCGACAAAGATCAGTTCACGTTGTTTCGGTTCGGCGGGCGACTCTGTGAAGACTTCGTCGTCGAACGGATTACCGACACGAAGCGACGGAACAGGCAGCGATTCCGCCATGGCCCGGCTAATAGCGAACGACGTCGCGTGCCGAAGCACATAACGTTTCAGTCGATGCTGCCAACCTGTGCTGCCATCCGGGTTCGTGATCCAGGTTTGGTGTGCGATGAAAAGGGGACGGCGCACGAACAGCAACGGCCAAAGCGTTCGCAGGGAAATGTTGTTCTGGAGAAAAACGTCGCACCAGCGCACTTGCCGCATCAGTTCGAAGACACCCGGCCGGCGAATGACGGCGAAGGGAAAATCGCCGTAGCCCGGGGTCTGTGTCACAACGCGCACTTCGTGGCCGCGCGCGACGAATTCTCGCGCGAGTAAGACCGAGACGGTTTCGATGCCACCGGTGCTCGGAAAAAAATGGTGCGAGCCAAGGAGAATTTTCATGCCCGAAGCCAGGCGCCGACGTATTCGCGAAAAGACGGACGCGAGCGCATTCGGCCGGCGCGAAGCTTGAGGAAAACGCCAAGCTTATGATCGATCTCGAGAAGCCAGAAACGGAAACGATCCGCATTCTGGCGCGCGAGACGATGAGCGAACCGCGACGTCGCGCTAACTTCGAGATCGTCGAGAATGACGACCGCGCCGACCGGCGCCTGATCCATCGCGAGAAAAAGAGCGTGCTCTCGCTTGGCCGGATTCGGCGGGCTGTCCACCAGGATCAGCCTGGCTTGTTGCAAGCGCTGAAGCGATTCGCGTTGCGCGAGAACGTTGAAGGATTCGATCGGCCGCACACGATTCCAGCATCGCGTCAGTGGGACCACGCCGGAGAAATCCGTATCGCGTTTTGCGATTCCGTTCTCGAGCGACTCAGTTCTCGTGAGATAATCCGCCGAATCTTCGATGCTCGCGGCGCCCGCCGAGGCGCGGCGAAGCGAATGCGTGGAACGGCCCGAACCGAATTCGAACGCCGTGCTTCCAGTCGGCAAGAGCGCGGCTACGTTCTCCAGAAATTCGCAACTGCGCGGCGGAAGGATCCAGGCGGGAACTTGAGCGCTGGACGCGGTCGCGCCGTTGAATTCGGCGACGAGGCGCTGCAATTGATCTTCAAGGCTGGCATTGGCGGGAGCCGGATTGGATTCAGCGATAACCTTTCAGAACTCCTTTCACCATTTCGATCCGCATCGGCAGTCTCGGCTCGTTTTTGAACAGAGCAACCAAAGCGAACCACGCCAGCTCGAACAAATGCCTAACGAATAGAAGCGGCCGCAGATAAACTCGCGAGGCGGGGTAAAAGTCTTCGTAAAGATGGACGCGCGACCGGTAAAGATCGAGCACGCGTGGCGCGCCTCCGGTTTTTCCGCCGGCCCCTTCGTGCTTCACGACGTAACCAAGATCGACGCCGACGCGCCAGCCGGCTTTCCGCAAACGAAGACTCAGGTCGACATCGGACTGGCATTGCCAATACCAGTGATCGAATCCATCCGCAGCGCGAAACGCTTCCATGTTCACCAGCGTGCAACTGGAGTGGGCCGCTTCCACGTCCGCAATCCGTGAGCCCGGCCGCGCGGCCGGAGGACGTTGGAATTTTTGCCACCAGTTCAAGGCCTGGTTTCCAGCGGCAAAAATCCATGGCGGCATAAGCGGTTGCTCGTAGCTCGATTGCTCCACGCCCTGGAGATTTTTTTGGCGGAAATTCACCCAGGCCCATTTCCCATTTTGGAATTCCCGATAGCCGCCGGCGAGATCGCCCGGCTCAAAGAGAACATCGGCGTCGACGAGCAACGCGTAGTTCGTTCGCACGGCGCGCAACGCCGTGTCGGATGCCTGGCAGAAACCGTGCGGCTGTTCGTTGCGGATTAAACGCACGCCACTACTTACCGGCGGCAATGCGCATGGCCGCCGCGATCCGTCGTCGACGATCACGACTTTGTCGACGGTGCCCTGATTTGCTTCGAATGAAGAAAGCATGTTCGCAAGCATTTGGTAATTGTTGTGCGTCGTCGTCGCCAGGGTGAGATCGGAGAAGTGCATTATCGCAATGCCTCCGCGTAAATGCGCGCCGTCTGCCGCGAACTGGCATGCGCGTGATACCAATCGAAGCAGCGTCGCCGGACGGCCGGCAATTCCTCGGGTCGCGGAAAGTCGACTCCGTTTGGCGTGAGGTAAAATGGACCCGGCAGCGCATCGCCATCGATTGCGATGGGTTCGTCGCGATGAGAGACGATCGGGATCACGCCATGCGCGCAGAAGGCGGCAAAGGCGGTCGATTTCAGAACCATCCCGGGCCACAACTTTCCAGCGCCAAAATAATCGAGAAAGCCAAACGCGGATTCCCGCAGAGTTTCGGAAGCAAGATCGACGCTGACTCGTGGATTGTAATGAACCGACAAATCACGTTTCAGCCGGTCCACCGCCGCGCCGATGAAAGCGTCTTCGCGGCCGCCGACAACATCG
>DATILK010000434.1:0-1587 GCA_035476555.1 Chthoniobacterales bacterium
CACTAATTCCCTGATCGATCTGGGTCGCGATCGACCGTTTGATCGCCATTCCTTTCGCCCGCTCCACGATCGACGCGATGATCGCGCCGCTCAGCAGGTCGCTTCGATAAAGCGTTTCCTTTCGCCCGCTGCGCAACGTGATTTCGAGAAACTTGTTTTCTTCCCGTCGCGCGAATTGCACTTCGAGCACGCGCTCGATCAATTGATCGATGGCAGCGCCAATGTTCCCCGCTTCCTTCGCCAGCGCGCCGTCGTAAGGCAGATCGTCCGTCAGATAAATCCGGTAAATGTCGCGCGCGCCTTCGCGGTTCGGGCGATTCACTTTTATTTTTCGATCGATCCGCCCCGGCCGGAGAATCGCCGGATCGATCAGGTCCGCGCGGTTCGATGCCAGAATGATCACGACGTCGTGGAGCGAATCGATTCCGTCCATCTCGGAGCAAAACATTGGGACGAGCGTCGAAAGGATGTTCGAATAACGCGAAGCGCGGCGCGTTCCTAAAATGCTTTCCGCTTCATCGATGAAGAGAAACGGCAAGAATCCTTCGCGCCGTTTCTCGCGCGCGGTCGCGAAAATCTCGCGGACGATCCGCTCCGATTCGCCGACCCACATGTTGAGGATCTCCGGGCCTTTCACATGCATGAAATATTCGCGCATGTCTTCGCCGGATTTGTCGCGCAGTTGTTTCGTCAGGTTGTAGGCCGTCGCTTTGCCGATCAGCGTTTTGCCGCAACCCGGCGGGCCATAAAGCAAAAATCCCTTCGGCGTGGCGTGCTGAAATTTCTGGAACAACTCCGGATGAATCAGCGGCAGCTCGATTGCGTCCTTGATCGCCGTCAGCGCCTGCTCTTGCCCGCCCACTTTGCTCCACGGCAATTCCGGAACGTCATCGAGATAATGCTCGCGCGATTGCGGATGCGACAGGTGTTCGAGGGCCACGCGGTAATTCGGATCGACCCGGACTTCATCGCCCGTCTTGAGCGACGCTTTCATCAACGCCGCCGAGCGCTGAAGGATCAGTGATTGCAAACCATGTTCCGACCCAACCCGGAGCCGGTCGTCGCCGATCACCTCGGTAATTTTCGTCACCGGTCCCGCCGTCTCAAAACCGAGATCGCCAACGATGACGAACGCTTCGTTCACCAGAACGCGCGTCCCCTTCTTCAATTTCGCCAGACTGATCCGCGGATCGACGTTGCAATAATAATCCGCCCCGCCCACCACGATGTGGGCCGTGTCGCGCGACGGATTGCTGAGATAAGTCCCGATCCGATTCGCCGGCGAAGTCACCTTCTTCACGACTTCCTCGAGCTTCTCGATCATCTGTCGCGCTTCGCCGATCGTTTCCTCCTGCGCGACAATCTGCGACCGCATGATGTAAAGCTCGCGCCGATGCCGGTCCTCGGGCGGGATGGAGGCGACGAGAAGATCGAACGCTTCCAGCAACGTCAGTTCACGCGGCCCCGACTCATCTTCGGGCTGCGCGAATTCTTTCTCCTCTTCCATTCGGTCCGATTATACGAGCGTCACCATTCCCTCGCAAATCTGTCGGTGTAGCGGCGGGTGTCCTCACCCGCAGGAACGGC
>DATILK010000435.1:0-4051 GCA_035476555.1 Chthoniobacterales bacterium
CATGGAGTAATGGAGTAGTGGAGTAATGGGGGAATGTCGAACCGGTTTCTGGCTGTCCCACTACTCCACTACTCGAATGCTCCATTTCCCCGATTGCCCCTTGACGATAAGAGGCTGCGTTTCATGTTATCGCGCTTGCAGCCTCGACTCGAACGCGTGGTTGAACGACTAATTTAATTTCATGTTTAACGGACTTTTTGGCTGGTTATCCAGCGACATCGGCATCGACCTAGGCACGGCGAACACGCTCGTTTACGTCAAAGATCAGGGCATCGTCCTTCGCGAACCGTCAGTCGTAGCGGTGCAGGCGGGCACGAACAAAGTCCTGGCCGTCGGCGACGAAGCGAAACGGATGCTCGGGCGCACGCCGTCGAATATCGTCGCGGTGCGGCCGTTGAAAGATGGCGTCATCGCGGACTTCGAAGTCACGGAAGCGATGCTGCGGCATTTCATCACGAAAGTTCACGGACGTCGCGTCCGCGCGAAACCGCGGGTCGTGATCGCGGTTCCGTCCGGGATCACCGAAGTGGAAAAGCGCGCGGTGCGGGAATCGGCGACGCACGCCGGCGCGCGAGAAGTTTACTTGATCGAAGAACCAATGGCGGCCGCGATCGGCGTCGGTCTTCCGGTGCAGGATCCGGCCGGCAACATGATCATCGACATCGGCGGCGGCACGACGGAGGTCGCGTTGATTTCTCTTTCGGGAATTGTGTTCAGCCGAAGCGTGCGGGTGGCGGGCGACGAGCTCGACGAAGCGATCGTCCAATACATGAAGCGCGCTTACAATTTGATGATCGGCGAGCGCACCGCGGAAGAAATCAAAATCAAAATCGGTTCCGCGTATCCGAGCGAAAAGGAAACGAGCGTGGAAGTGAAGGGACGCGATCTCGTGGCCGGTTTGCCGAAGACATTGCAAATCACTTCGCAGGAAGTGCGCGAAGCGCTGCTCGAACCGATTTCGACGATCGTGGATTCCGTTCGCATCACGCTGGAGCGTTGTCCGCCGGAATTGTCCGCGGACCTCGTCGATCGCGGTCTCGTTCTGGCCGGCGGCGGCGCCTTGCTTCGCGGGTTCGACAAACTTTTGAGCGAAGAAACCGGTTTGCCTGTCCACGTTGCCGAAGATCCGCTCAGCGCTGTGGCCGAAGGAACCGGCAAATGCCTCAATGAACTTAAATTTTTGCGTCAGGTGGCCTCAAGCGATCGCAACTGGCGGTAATATCGAAAGCGGAAGGCGGAAGGCGGAAGGCGGAAGGGCGCCGACCGAGACCTGGCTATGAATCGTACGAGCATCATCACGCTCGTCGTTCTCGGAGCAATTCTCGTCTACTTTCTTACCTTCGGCGCCGAAGGGACGCGGAAGTTGCAGGCGGGATTTTACAGGGTGATGTCGCCGTTTCTTTCGAGCGGCTCGGGAATCAAGAAACAGCTAACGTCGGTGAGCACGGGGCTGCAAACCCTCGAAGAACTTGAGAAGGACAACGCCTCGCTGAAGGTGGAGAACCGTTCGCTGAAGGCGACGAACCAGGCGCTGCGCGACGTCGAGCATGAAGTGAATCGGTTGCGGCGCGCGCTGGCCTATCGCGAACGCGCCCTATTCCGTTTGGTGCCGGCCGAAGTGATCGCGCGCGATTCGTCGACGTGGTGGCGAACCATCTCGATCAATCGCGGAAAAGCTGACGGGATCGAACCGGACCAGGCGGTGGTGACGGACGAAGGTGTCGTCGGTAAAACGGCGACGGTGGGCGATAACATCACCATCGTCCTTTTGATTTCCGACGAGAATTGCAAAGTGGCTTGTTCGATCGAGGGCAGCCGCGAGCAGGGAATTGTTTCCGGCGAGCGCGTCACCGGTTCGATCACGCCGATGCTCGATCTGAATTTTCTTTCGAAGCAAGCAAACCTGAATCCCAGCGCGAAAGTTTATACATCCGGCGTCGGCGGCGTTTTTCCTTCCGGCTTGCTGGTCGGGACGATCCAAAGTTTTCGAGTCCGCGAACTGGATAGCCAGGCGCGGGTGACGCCGGCGGTGGATCTTTCGCACCTTGAGGATGTGTTCGTGGTGACGGGACGGAAATGATTTTCTTCGTCGTCCTTCTCATCCTCACTTTCCTCGCGCAGATCGTGGAGTTTTTCATCCCGCCGCTGGATTGGATGTACGACGCGCGGATTTATATCGTGCCGGTGATCGTTTTTTATGGTGCGATGTCGTTGCCGTTTCCGGCGGTGATGGGGCTGGCGTTTTTTGCCGGCTTCATGCTCGACGCGTTGACGGCGCAGGTCCTCGGTAACCGGGTTGAAATCTCAGTCGGATGGTCAATACTGCTCTACGCCGTGCTGGCGGCCATTATGCATGGGCTTCGGCCGTTGTTTATTAAGGGACGCTGGGAAGTGCATTGCATAATGAGCGGGGTTTGCACTTCCGCCATCGTTCTCGCGCAATACCTCATGATTTCGTTCCGGCGCGGCTCGCTTTTTTTTAATCGCGAAGCCTGGTGGCAGATCGCCGGCCCGGGGATCATCGCGATATTGATCGCGCCTCTGGCTTTCTGGATTTTGCATTGGCTCGCCGGCCTGACGAGAAATCCGTATCGTCCCGACCGGGACGCGTATGATGCGTACGACGCTTATCCATAATGAACCAAACCCGTTTTAGCGCGCGCTGGCGTTTGCAATTTCTCGCGCTCCTTTTCCTCGCCGGGCTGACGGCGTTGCTCGGACGACTTTGGTACGTGCAGGTCGCACACGGGCCGGAGTGGACGGCGAAAATCCGCGGGAGCTCGGAAGCGACGGTCCGGATTCCATCAGTTCGCGGGGAGATTCGCGATCGCAACGGAACCACGCTGGTCCAAAACCGCGCCAGTTACGAAGTCGACTTTTATTTGCCCGAAATGGTGAAGGGTTATCGCGAACGCGTCGGTCCTCCGCCGTTGACTGAATATCGGAGCACGATCAACGGCATGCCGAAAGACCTGAAGGAACCCGACATCGTGAAGATCGTGAACAGCGGCATCGTGCCGCGACTCGACGATCTCGACCTGGCGCGCGACTACAATTCCGTTCAGCTCCAGCGCCATTTTCGGACGAACACCGAAGTGCCCTACTCGTATTTGAAGGACATCGATTTCGACACGATGGCGAAATTTTCCGAGCACGACGTCGGGTTGCCGGGCGTGGACATTTCGATCAAACCTGTGCGCTCGTATGTCTACGGCGCGCTCGCGTCGCATCTGCTCGGGTACGTCGGGCCGCCGGACGACACGAACAAGGAGGAAGCGAAGAAGTTCACGTTTTACCAGTCGGACGTCGAAGGAAAATCCAACGTTGAGAAAGCGATGGATGAATATCTGAAGGGGAAACCCGGCATCCGTTACATGCGGCGCAACGCGAAGGGACAGATCGACGGCGTCCTGCGCGAGGTGCCGCCGACGGCCGGCGCGAACGTGAACCTCACGATCGACGCCCGCATCCAGATGATCGCAGAGGAAGCGCTTCGCGCGGTGGGACGCGCCGCGGCAGTAGTGGTCGATCCGAACAACGGCAACATTCTCGCGATGGCTTCGGTGCCGTCCTTCGATCCAAACTCTTTTATTCCGAGCATCAAAGCGAAAGATTGGGAAGCGCTTCGCAAAGATGAAGCGAACCCGATGGTGAATCGCGCGGTGAGCGCGTTCCCGCCGGGATCGACCTTCAAGCTGGTGACGACGCTCTCCGGTCTGCGAAAGGGACTCGCGAGCAAGACGTTCAATTGCGGCGGCGGCGTGAGTTACGGAGATCACTTTTTCCATTGCTGGATCGGCGAGAAAGGCGGGAGCCACGGAACGCTCGGGATTGCGGATGCGATCAAGGTTTCGTGTAACTCGTTCTTCTATCAATTTGGAAACGCGGCCGGGATCGAGGCGATCGATCAAACCGGTGACGATCTCGGTCTGGGCAAGACTTCCGGCATCGAGATCACGAGCGAATCGCCGGGCGTGCTTCCCGGTCCGGAGTGGATGCGAATTCATTATCCGCGGGAGCGCTGGTCGCAGGCTTACACCGCAAACGTTTC
>DATILK010000436.1:0-4064 GCA_035476555.1 Chthoniobacterales bacterium
TGACGCCGGAGCACGTCGCCTCCATATTCCGCGCGCTCCGAAATTGTAGGGTGGGCGCGTCGCCTGCCATCACCGGCAACCGAAGCGGTTGCCCTACAACACCGGCCACATGGATAAAATCCGCAACATCGCCATCATTGCGCACGTCGACCACGGCAAGACCACGCTCGTGGATCAATTGCTGCGGCAATCGGGAACCTTTCGCGCCAACCAGAAGGTCGAGGAGCGGATGATGGATTCGATGGACCTCGAGCGGGAGAAGGGGATCACCATTCGCGCGAAGAACGCGGCCTTTCAGTGGAACGGTTACCGGATCAACATCGTGGATACGCCGGGCCACGCCGATTTCGGCGGTGAAGTGGAACGCATCATGAAGATGGTGGACGGCGTTTTGCTGGTGGTGGACGCGCATGATGGCCCGCAGGCGCAGACCCGTTTCGTTTTGCGAAAGGCGCTCGAGAACAAAGCCAAGCCGATCGTGGTCATCAACAAGATCGATCGCGAGAACGCGCGCCCGCACAAAGTGCTCGACCTGGTGTTCGATCTGTTCGTCGAGCTGAAAGCAACTGACGAGCAACTCGATTTTCCGATCATTTACGCCAGCGCCAAGAATGGTTTCGCGATGCGCGAGCTCCACGAAAACAGCGAGGACATGGCGCCGCTTTTCGAAGCGATCGTGAAACACGTGCCGCCGCCGCCCGTCTCACCCGAACCATTTTTTCAGATGCTGGTGTCGAATCTCGATTACAGCGATTACCTCGGCCGCATCGCGCTCGGGCGTATCGTGAGCGGGCGCGTGAACGTGGGCGATTCGATCGTTTGCGTTCATCGCGACGGCCGGCGGGAACGCGCGACTGTCACCGGGCTTTTCACGTTCGCTGGAATGGGGCAGGTGGAATTGAAGCACGCCAGCGTGGGCGACATCGTCGGCCTGACCGGATTCGAGGAAGTTTACATCGGTGAAACGCTCACTGATCGCGAAGAACATCCGCCGCTTCAATTTGTCGACATCGATCCGCCTACGATCCGGATGCGGATCCTGGTGAACGATTCGCCGTTTGCGGGCCGCGAAGGAAAATTTGTGACCGCGCGCCACGTTAAGGAGCGCCTGGTTCGCGAGACCCGCGCCAACGTCTCGCTCCAGATGAAGGAAACGGAACTCGCGGGCTCGTTCGAGATCAATGCGCGCGGCGAAATGCAGATCGCGATTCTCGTCGAGCAGATGCGCCGCGAAGGCTACGAAGTCATGGTCTCGCGGCCGGAAGTTATTTATCACCGCGACGAGAACGGCGCGCTGCTCGAGCCGCTGGAAAATTTATACGTCGAGGTCCCCAACGAAAATCTGGGCGACGTCATGCAGACCCTCGCCGCGCGCAAAGGCGAGGTCGTCAGCATGGATCACCACGCCAACCGTGTCTCGGTCGAAGCGATCATTCCCACGCGCGGGCTCATCGGTTTCGAAAGCGATCTGGTCAACCTCACCCGCGGCGAAGGCTTGATGAGCCATCTCTTTCGCGAATACGCGCCGTTCAAGGGGGAGCTCGAAGGCCGGACCCGCGGCGTGATGATTTCGATGGAGCCGGGCATTAGTACCGCCTACGCGCTCAATAACATCCAGGCGCGCGGCAAACTTTTCGTCGGTCCGCAGGAAGAAATTTATTCCGGCATGATCGTGGGTGAAAACGCGCGCCCGGAAGACTTGCCGGTGAACCCCTGCAAAGCGAAACACCTCACGAACATGCGCAGCCAAGGCGACGGCAAGGGCATCCAGCTCGAAGCGCCGCTAAAGATGAGCCTCGAACGCGCGATCGAGTACATCAGCGCCGACGAATTCGTCGAGGCCACTCCGAAATCGCTTCGTCTGCGAAAACGCATTCTCGATGCCACCGCTCGAAAGCGCGCTCAAAACGTCGCGGCCTAAGAGATTGACAAAAACAACCGGGAGCAGTTTAATTCCCCCGTAAGTTTGCCTCCTCGATAACGATTCTCTCGAGGCTCTCCGGTTCCTAAAAGGAACGTGGTCTGTCCGGCAACTGCACAACGGATTCCCATCTCATGTCGGGACACAGCAAGTGGTCGAAGGTTAAGCGCTTCAAGGGCGCAATCGACACGAAGCGGGGCGCGCTCTTCAGCAAGCTCTCGCGCGAAATCACGATCGCAGCCAAGACGGGCGGCGGCGATCCTGACGGCAATGCGCGGCTCCGCAGCGCCGTCGTTTCCGCCCGCGCCCAGAGCATGCCGAACGACAATATCGAGCGCGCCATCAAACGCGGGACGGGCGAAGGCATGGAAGCGCAGCATTTCGACGAGATCGTTTACGAAGGCTACGCGCCCGGCGGCGTAGCGGTGATCGTGGAAGCGGCGACCGACAACAAGAACCGGACGGCCGCGGAAATCCGCAGCATCTTTAGCCGGAACGACGGGAACCTGGCCAGCAGCGGAAGCGTTTCCTACATGTTTCACAAAAAGGGGAGGATCACGGTCCCGCGGGGTTGCATCGAGGAAGACCGCCTTTTCGAGATCGCGTTAGAAGCTGGCGCGGAGGAGTTGACAACCGAGGAGGAACAGTATGTTATTACCACTTCCCACGATCAGCTCTACGCAGTAGCTGAGGCGCTCAAAAACGCGGGCGTCACTACCGATGGGCAGAAGTTTACATTTATTCCAGATACGACAGTACCGGTCCATGAGGAGGCCGTCGCGCTGCAGATCTTGCGCTTGTGTGACAGCCTCGAAGAAGACGACGACGTCCAAAACGTCTATTCCAATTTAGATATTCCTGACGAATTGCTGGCGAAATTGCCGGTGTAACAAGGCCGCCGGTTTGAAGGGCGGCAGGGCTGCTCCGGCAGCGAACGAGAACCAATCTCTGCATTTATGAGCGAAGAAAACGAGAACCAGCCACCGCTGCAGACCGATGCGCCGGCCGACCGGCCACGCCGTCCGCGCCGTCGTTTCCCACGCCGGCACAACCGGGGTCCGCACGAACCGCGCGAAAATTACAATGGACCGAGCGATCGCGGCGATGGCGTCGTCGCCGACGAAACCTCAGGCACTCCGCGGGTGAACGAAGGAGATCAACGCGATGAAGGTGCGCCTTCGCAGAATGGCGAGGTCGAGCGCGAGCCGGAATACGGCGACGGCATCATCGAGATTTCCGGTAAAGGATTTGGGTTCCTGCGCGATGCGAAGCGAAATTTCGTCCAGACCCCGAACGATATTTTCGTTACGCCGGAAATCGTGCGGCGTTTCGCGCTTCGTGATGGCATGTGGATTTATGGCGAGACCCGCCGTGGCAATCGCGGCCCGCAATTGACCCGGCTCAACCAGATCAATGGCGAAGAGCCGACGAAATATCAGGGGCTGCGACCGTTCGAAGAACTGACGACGATCAACCCGAATCGCAAGATCAAGCTCGAGACGGTGCCCGACCGCTACACGACGCGCATCATGGATTTGATGACGCCGCTCGGCATGGGCCAGCGCGGTTTGATTGTCGCTCCGCCGCGTACCGGCAAGACGACCTTGCTCCATCACATCGCGGATGCCGTTGTGAAAAATCATCCGGAGATGAAGCTCATCATCCTGCTGGTCGACGAACGTCCCGAGGAGGTCACCGATTTCCGCCGGTCCTGTCCGCAGGCCGAGATCATGGCCAGCTCGAACGACAGCGACATCAAGAGCCACACCCGCATCGCGCAGCTCGCGGTCGAGCGCGCGAAGCGCCTCGTTGAAGCCGGCAAGGACGTTTTCATTTTGCTCGACTCGATCACGCGAACCGCTCGCGCGTTTAACAACGCCATGGGCGGCGGCGGTCGCACCATGAGCGGCGGTATCGATGCCCGCGCGATGGAAACGCCACGGAAACTTTTCTCCGCGGCGCGCAATACGGAGGAAGCCGGTTCGCTGACGATCGTCGCCACCGCACTCATCGAAACTGGCAGCCGAATGGACGAACTGATTTTCCAGGAGTTCAAAGGCACCGGCAACATGGAAATGGTGCTCGATCGGAAACTTTCCGATCGCCGCGTGTGGCCTGCCATGGATATTTCGCAATCGGGTAC
>DATILK010000437.1:0-6536 GCA_035476555.1 Chthoniobacterales bacterium
CCCGAGCGAGGCGAAATTTTCGCCGGCATTCCAGGAAGTGAGCCCGGCTACCGTGCCGCCGCATTCGTTTCGCCAGATCTTGTTTCCGATCCGTCGGGTCTCGACGGGAGAAAGATTGATCGCCGCCGGCGCGTGCGCCGCCAGCGAGAGCAGCACCACGACCAGCCAGACCCGGCAGCTTGACGCGACCGGTTTCTTCTCTAGCATGCCAGTTCCCGCGGCGCCCAGATTCAAAAGCTTAACCGCGCCCGGCACCACTGTTATGAAACGTTTTATCATTGGCCTCGGCGCAGTTGGCCTCGCTTCGATTGGTTTAGCGCAGGATAAACCGCAGCTCAAAGATCAAAAGGACAAAGCCAGCTACAGCATTGGCTACGATATCGGCGACACTTTCAAGAAACAAAAAATCGAGCTGAACATGGACGCGCTCGTGGCCGGCCTGAAGGAAGCGCTGGCGGGTAAGGAAGCGACGTTGTCGAAGGAGGAACGCGAGAAGACACTCCAGGCTTTTCAGAAAGAAATGATGGAAAAGCAAATCGCGGCCAGCAAGGAAGCCGGGGAAAAAAATAAGGCCGAAGGGGAAAAATTTCTCGAGGACAACAAGAAGAAGGACGGCGTAAAGACAACGGCGAGCGGTCTGCAATACAAAGTGTTGAAGGAAGGCTCGGGCGCGGCGCCGAAGGAGACCGACACCGTGGTGACGAATTACCGCGGGACCCTGATCGACGGGACGGAATTCGACAGCTCCTACAAACGCAATGAGCCGGCCACGTTTCCGGTCAATCGCGTCATCAAAGGCTGGACCGAAGCATTGCAGCTGATGAAACCCGGCGCGAAGTACCAGCTCTTCATTCCGTCGTCGCTCGCCTACGGCGAACGCGGCGCCGGTCAGCTCATCGGGCCGAACGCGACTCTGATTTTCGAAGTGGAGCTGCTCAGCATCAAAGCGCCCGAACCGGCGGCAACGGTAGCCCCGGGAGCCGCTGCTCCGAATCCGGCGACCAGTCCAGCGGCGAAACCGTCCGTCTCCGTGGCGCCAGCCGCGACAGCGACGCCAGCCGCGAAGCCTTCGCCTTCCGCTAAACCGAAGTAGAGCGGGCGCCGGTTTCCGCAGGCTGCCACGCGACCTGCGGGGCATCGCCCCAGAGATCTTCGAGGCTGTAGAACTCGCGTTTCTCGCGTCGAAAGACGTGCACGATGACCTGCAGGTAATCGAGCACGATCCATTGGCTGGCGGGAAATCCGTCCACCGAAACCGCGCGGATTTTGTGCTCGTCGCGCAATCGCTCCTCGATTTCGCCCGCGATCGCTTTCAGATGCGGTTCCGAAGTTCCTGAGCAAATGACGAAGTAATCGGTGAAGCTCGAAATGTCCTGAAGATCGAGAACAACGATGTCCTCCGCTTTCTTGTCGTCCGCGTAACTGGCGCAGGCCTTGGCTAAATTTTCGGCGGTGATTTCTAAAACTCCCGGTAAAGCTGTCGTTCGCGGATAATTTCTTCGACTGCTGGCGGTACGAGATAACGAATGGATCGCCCGCGCGCAACTCTGTTTCTGATGTCGGTCGCGGAAATGTCGATGTGACGGCGAATGGTGACGAACCGGTGTTCGGTCTTCAAACCCGTCCGGTCGAGGACGGCGAATTGGACCATTTGCGACAACTCGGCAAATCGGTGCCAGGTCGAGAGGCGCGCCACGTTATCTTCGCCGATGAGATAAACGAATTGCGCGTCCGGTTTGCGGATTCGCAGCGCTTCCACAGTATCGACGGCGTACGAGGGAGCGGGACGCTCCAGCTCCAGGGTATCGAGACAGAATTGCGGCTCGCCCTGGATGGCCGCGCGCAGCATTTCGACGCGGAGATCCGCCGGGGCCGGTGTCTGGTCGAGCTTGTGCGGCGAGATCGCCGCGGGGATGAAGAGCAGCTCGTCCAGCTGGAGCTGTTCGATCGCGTCACGCGCCAGGATGAGATGCGCGTGATGAATGGGATCGAACGTACCGCCGAAGATGCCGATCTTTTTCAAGACGAATTCTTGTTTCGCAGTTCGACGCGAAAAGTAAAGTGAGCGCCGTGAAAGACGCTTCGCTTGGCCAGTTAATCCTCACCGGCGTTCCCGGTTACGAACTCGATCCGAAATCCGCTCAGCTATTCCGCCGGATTCAACCGGGCGGTTTCATTCTTTTCGGCCGGAACATTCAGAGCGCAATCCAACTGCGGAAGCTGATCGACGACTTGCGCGACCTGAGCGAGGTCGAGCCTATCATCACCATCGACCAGGAAGGCGGCCGGGTGTCGCGCCTCCGGTTGATCGGGAACGAGCCGCCAAATGCGCAGCAGCTGCGCGATCGCAACGATGTTTCACTCGTTAGGCAACACGGCGAAATCACCGGCCGGCTTCTCCGTCTCTTTGGGTTCAATCTTGATCTGTGCCCGGTTCTCGACATTTCGTTCGATGACGACGCGGACAATTCACTGCGGGGCCGCTGTTACGGAAAGACCGTCGAACAAGTCGTTAGGCTGGCTGGCGCTTTCAACGACGGAATGCGGGGCGAGGGGATCCTGAGCTGCGGGAAGCATTTCCCTGGATACTCCGCCGCAACGGTCGACGCGCATCATGATCTGCCGAAGATCGAGCGTTCCCGCGCCGAATTGGACGCGGAAGAGTTGGCGGTGTTTCGGCAATTCGTCGAAACGGTCGACAGCATGATGATTTGCCACGGCTGGTATCCAGCGTTTAACGCCGCGAAACGTCCGGCGTCACTCTCGCGCGAGATCATCACTGGACTCCTCCGCGAAGAATTCCGATACGAAGGCCTGATCATGACCGACGACCTCGACATGGGCGCGATCTTGAACGAGTACGGTCTCGAGGAAACAATTCGTCTGGCCATCGAAGCGGGAAACGATTGGGTGATGATCTGCCATCGCGTCGCTGAGATTGCGAAAGTCCATTCCGTTCTTGGCACGTTGCCGGCACCGCAGATCGATCGCGCGCTCGAGAGCGTCGCACAGACGAAAAAGAAACTGACGCAACCGGATCAGTTTTCCGAAACGCGGTTCAAAGAGGTCGACGGCGAGATTTGGGATTTGCGGGTCGCGGTTCTCGGTGAAGAAGCAGCCGCGAAGCGCAGCCCGGAGGATGGCGCGCGGTCGCCGGTCGAACTGTATTAGGCAGCTTTTTTTTGGACACGCCGGCGCCCGATCTTTTTCAGGATCTCTTTCGCGGCGCGTTCGCCGCTCCGGACCCCGCCCTCCATGAAGCCATTGGCCTCGCTGGTGTGTTCGCCGGCGAAATAGATCTGGCCGACCGGCTCCGCAATGTTATCCGCAAAAGCGCAAACCTGGCCGCGCTTGTAACAAGTATAAGAGCCGCGGACGAACGGTGAAGAAGGCCAGTGTTGGCGCACCGCCTGGTTTGTATAAGCCGCGCGAGCGCCGCGATAGATTTTATCCACCTGCGAGAGGAAATCCGTCGCCCGATCCTGTAGCGATCCTTCGCCAAATGTCTTGCCCAAATTTCCGCCGACAAAGTTGGTTAGGATTCCATGCGTTCCTGCCTGGCCGCGGCTCGTGTCCCAGCAGCATTGGAAGGGCAGATCGGTGAACGTGTACGCGCTGTAGCGTGCGTCAATCCGCGCGTCATTCTCCACTGTCAGTTGATCCCAAACCCGTCGCGCCATACCGGTCATCAACTTTGCGTTTGTCCCGTAACCCAGCTCCTGGATTGCGGCGCGCTTCTCCTCCGGCAAATCCAGCGCTTTGAGATCGACCTCACGAAGGGTCGTGAAAGGAATCGCGAGCACAAGAATCTCCGCGTCGATCTGGGCGGTCCTGGCGTCACATTCAACCGTCAATGAATAGCCGCGGCCCTTCGGCGCAATCGCCTTCAGCCACGTCCCGAGCTCGACTTCGCATTCGAGCTTTTGCGCCAATCGTGCCGGCACGCTGTCGTTTCCCTCAGCAATGTGATAACGCTCATCGCTCTTGCCAAAAAGGTGGACTTCGTCTTCGCATGGCTGGTCGCCCATCATCGTCAGGAGGTTCAGCGAGCTCTGGTCGCCGATCTCCAACCCGTTCTCGCCGCGATACGCAGCTTCCAAAACATTACGAATCAGCCCGGTCACGCTTCGCTTGTTGAACCATTCGTCGATGCTGAGCTTGTCCATCTCTTTGGCGTGTGGCGTGTCGTAATCGATCTCGCCCCGGACTTTCATCGGCGCGACGTCCTGCTTGATCTTGTTGTGGACTTCACGAAACATGGCCATGAAGTCAGCATCGATTTTTATCGGGCCGCCTCCGAAATAATAGTTATGTCCGTTCGAGCCGTCGTCGTAGGTGAGGTCGGTCAGGGTCAAGCCCAGCTCCTTCGCCAAATCGCGAAGGTGCGTGTGTTCGCTGTCGATGAGTTCGCCTCCCAGTTCCGCGACCTGGATATCCGGAAAAAAATTCCGCAGGCTGAACATTCGTCCGCCCACGCGCGTGCTCGCTTCGATCACTCGTGCGCAAATGCCGTTCTGCTGGAGACGATACGCGCAAACCAGGCCCGCGACGCCGGCGCCGACAATAACGACTTTCGGCGGCTCGCACGCGCATTCACATTGCGCGAGCAGCGGCGTGATCGCCGCGCCGGCCGTCGCCGTCACCGCCGTCCGCAGAAAACGTCGGCGGCTCCACGCGGCTTCTTCGAGGCGCTCGAGGCCTTCACCGGTGGTGCTGCCCGTTCGTTCGAGGTAGGCAGCGATGCGGAAGGCGCGGCGGATATCGTCGAAAATGGGGGTGCGTGCCATAGGAGGGTGAAAAGCTGTTATTTAATTGAATTAGACGGCAGCAATCAAATCAAAAAATTGGCGAGCGATTGACGATACTTCCGTCCGCCCATAACATGCGCGCGTGCAAGCGGAGCTGGAGCAATTGCTCGTCCTACAAAATCGGCAGCAGAAGATCCGGCAAATCCAGACCGAGATAAAAACGATGCCGCAACAGCGGCAGAATCTCGACGCGCAACTGGCCGCGAGCGCAGCCGCGTTGACCGCGCTCAAGAGCAAGGCGCAGCACGTCGAGATGGATCGCAAGAAGTTGGAGCTCGATGCCGGGACGCGTCGCGAAAGCATTAACCGGCTCAAGACCCAGCAGTATGAGACGCGAAAGAACGACGAGTTTCGTGCGATGGGCAATGAGATCGAGCGTTACGAAAAGGAGATTCAGCAGATCGAAGATCAGGAGCTCGAGTTGATGGATCAGGCCGAGAAATTGAAAGGCGAAGTGGCGGTCGAGGACAAGAAAGCCGCAGCGGCGCGGGAGTCCATTGCGCGCCAGGTGGCGGATCTGGAGAGCAAAGGAAAAGCGCTCGATGCGCAATTGAACCAGCTTACCGCCGAAAGCGCGGAGCTGTCTTCCAAGGTTGAAGAAGATTTGCTGAGCCGGTTTGAGCGGCTCTTTGCGAGCAAAGGAGACGCCGCAGTGGTGGCTTTGGAACACGAAGTTTGCACCGGTTGCCACATGAAGGTGACCACCCAGACGGCGCATCGCGTGAAAAACGGGAAAGAGATCGTGAGCTGCGAACAATGCGGCCGGATTCTTTACGCCGCCGAGTAATCAGACGTTAAAGCGAAATTCGACGACGTCGCCGTCTTTGACCACGTATTCTTTTCCTTCGATCCGCAGCTTTCCGGATTCGCGCGCTTTCGCGAAGGAGCCGAGCGAGATGAGTTCGTCGTAGTGAGTGACTTCCGCCGCGATGAAGCCGCGCTCGAAATCGGAATGGATCACGCCGGCAGCGGCGGGCGCCTTGTCCCCGGCGCGAATCGTCCAGGCACGCGTCTCTTTTTCGCCGGTCGTTAGATAAGTGCGCAGGCCTAACAAGTGGTAGACGGCGCGAATCAACGCGCTGACGCCGCTCCCTTCCACCCCGAGATCGCGCAGGTATTCGCGCGCCTCCGCTTCGCTCAAGTCCACCAGCTCGCTCTCTATCTGCGCGCTGATCACAACCGCTTCGGTGGCGAAATGATTGCGCGCGTATTCCTGCACCGCGGTCACGAAAGGGTTTTCGTTTTGTGCGGAAGTCGCGAGATCGGATTCGGCGACGTTGCAGGCGAAAAGCGTCGGCTTCGAACTGAGGAGAAAGAGTTCGCGCGCGATTTCTTTTTCTTCCGGGCTCAGGTCGAGCGTGATGGCCGGTTTCCCCGCGTCGAGATGGGGGAGAAGCTTATCGATGACGGCAGCTTCGGCCTTCGCGATTTTCGAGCCGGCCCGGACTTCCTTTTGCAAACGGTCGTGCCGTTTCTGGAGCGACGCCAGATCGGCCAGGACCAGCTCGGTATTGATCACCTCAATATCGCGGATCGGATCGATCGTGCCGCTGACGTGATGGATGTCGGCGTTCTCAAAACAGCGCACGACCTGAACGATCGCGTTCACCTCCCTGATATGACTGAGGAACTGGTTGCCGAGTCCTTCGCCCGCGCTCGCGCCTTTCACCAGCCCCGCGATATCAACGAACTCGATCGCCGCCGGAATGATCTTTTGCGAATGCGAAA
>DATILK010000438.1:0-6640 GCA_035476555.1 Chthoniobacterales bacterium
TCCTTGATTTCCGCGGTTCCGGTAACGGTCGCCGCGCCGCTGACTGATTGCTCAAAACGCGCGGTGAGTGATTGCAAGTCGGGCAGCTCACCGTTGATCTCGAAGGTCGCACCGTAACGGCCGAACTCGCGAATGTGATCGGGCAACTGCGTCGTTCCCTTGAGCGCAATCTTGTTCGCGCCGTTGGTTGCTTCGCCGGAATCGAGCGTCGCGATTCCACTATGCGCCGTTGCGTTAAGCGTCACGCGATCGAAGAAAAGACTTTCCTGCCGCAAATTGTTGATCTGCGCCTGGACCGATCCCGTCCAGGTTCGCGGCGCGTCGATTGTGCCGTCCCCTTCGATCGCCAGCCGCTGCACGTCGCCCGAAAGAAATTCCGGCGGCCGCCCAATGTAGCCGCGCAGCGTGTCGAGCGAAACGTTCTCGGCCACGAGGCGCACCTTCATGTTCAACGATTGTTTGGTTTCGCTCAGCGCGAGCGAGCCAGCCACCGTCCCACCGGCCAGCGAGGCATCCAGCACCGTTTCGAGTCGGCGCGCCGCGATGTGCGACGCGTCGAACGCGATCAGGCGAAACTGGTTCTGCTCATCGAGCATCAGTCCGCTGATGACCAGGTTCTTGTTCGTGTAGGAAGTTTTGGCGGCAATGTTCCGCCACGCATCGGCATTCGGAATTTGCAGGACGGCGGCGCGCAACTCGCCCGGATTCTTCGGATCCAGCTCCAGGGCGAAATGTTCGAGAACGAAATCCGGTTTCTCGGTCGTCGAGCGCACGAGCACGTTGACATCCGAGACCAAAATGCGTTCCGGAAAGATCGGGAACAATTTCATCGGTTCGTCCGGCGGCGGCACTTTCGGTTTGAGGGCGGCCTTCGCCGGATCGAGCACGACACGAGCGTTTCGGACTTCGGTGGTCTTCAGCAGCTCGGTCACGCCGCGCTGCATCCAGTCCCACAGGCTGTAATCCGCGCGCAGATAATCCACGTCAATCGATTCCACAATCGTCGGACCGGTCGGCGAAACGTGGAGATTGCGCACCGCGATGTTGCTAAAAATGCTGCCTTCAAGCGTGCAGTCGACCTTGAGATGCGCGAGGGCCGCGTAGTGATCGATGTAGTGACGCGCGATGCGGAAAAGGATCGGGCGATGGAAGATCAGGACGAGCGCAACGAGAACGAGCAGGGCGCGACCCGTCCACCACCGCCAGGTGCGCCGCCTTTTGTTGAAGCCGTTGTCGAGTTCATCCACGAGGCGGATAACTTATTTCCACGAGGGTAAAGAGCAACCGGCGGCCGTTGGGTGCGACCGAGAGCCGGGCCAAGCGCGTATTCCGCGTAAATACGCGACGAGAACGAAGCCGTTAGCCGCCCAAGCTAAGATCGCTTTTCGGCAATTCGTTTTGGACGCGAACTCCCCCTGCCTCGGCGCGGCGCCGCTCCTTGATTGCTTGCTCACGTCGTCACGCATGGCGATGCTTGTCGCCCACTGATGCGCCCGGAAAAGCTGTTCGATTATCTGGAAGGAAAATTTAGCGACGACGAACGCGCCGCATTCGAGCAGCAACTCGCCACCGATCCGCAGTTGCAGCGCGAACTGGACATCGCGCGCGAAATGCATCGGCGCGCCCGCGGTTCCCGCGAGGTCGTCGGCGATCAGGATCCGGACATTCCTTTGCCGGCGAAAGGTCTCGGCCGAAAAGTCATCACGGCCTTTGCGGCGCTCGTTCTTCTCAACGTCATCGTCGGCATTGTCTTCATCGTCGGAAAGAAAAACGGCGCCGGCGAATTGCGCGCGCGCGAAGAAGCGATGCGGCGGCAACTGGCGTCATCCTTGCAGAAATCGGCGGACAGTTCTTTGCCGCTGCCGACGATCGGCGATGAGATTCATCTTCCCGCTGCTGTGACGGAACGCGACCGAGTCGCCGACAACGTGATTCAACTCGCCCAACAAGCTGGCGGATCCGCCGCGAAAGCGCCGCCGGACGAGAAGGGCGTCACGATCGTCATCGATTTGCCATCAACTCGCGCCGACGAATTCCGGCACTCGCTCGCGCCGCTTGCGCCGCCGGATTATTCGCCACGGCCCGAGCCATCTCCGTCGGCCAACAAGCGGTCGATTCTCCAAGTGCGCGTCGGCGATTCCGCTTCCTCGCCCACTCCGTGACCGCGCAATCGAATGATCGCGATCACTTTTGCATTGCCCGCGGAGAGTTCCGATTTTATTCGGCTGCTGGAAAAGCCGAGCCTGAATTCGCGCGAAGGCGTGGAGAACATTCGCGGCCGGCTTCATGGCAAACTGGTGGACGTTATCCATACCGGCGTCGGCAAAATGGTTTGTCGCGCACGAATGGAAGTGATGTTGCGGCGCGAGCGTTTTGATTACGTGATCAGCACCGGTTTCGCGGGCGCCCTCGAAAAAGAGCTGCGCGTCGGGCATCTTCTCGTGGCCGACAATTATTCGAGCCCGAAACTTCTCGCGTCGCCTGAACTCGAGCAGGCGGTTGAAGGAACTTTTCTCGGACGCCTGGCGACGGTCCCGCGGATGATCGAGTCGATCGGGCAGCGTGAAAGTTTGAACAAGAGAACCGGCGCTGCCGCCGTCGACATGGAAACGGAAACGATCGCCGAGCTTTGTGCGGCGCACGATCTGCCGATGCTTTCCCTGCGAGCGATCAGCGACACGGCCGACGAACCATTCCCGGCTCCCGCGAACGTCCTGTTCGATCTGGCAAAACAGGAAACGAATTTTGCCCGCCTCGGCTCCTATCTGATTACCCATCCCGCCGCGTTTGGCCGGCTCAACGCGTTCCGGCGCCGAATCGGCATCGCCCGCAAAGCTCTCGCAGCGGCGCTCGATAAAATTCTGCGAACCGATCTGTTGTAGCCGCTTCGCTGTGCAAAGCGTGAGAGCGACTTCTATCGTCCCACGACGCACGCGCGGCCCACAGGGCCGCGGCTACAGGGCCGGCTCGATGTGGACCAACACATCGGCGATCCGCGCGTCGGTTTGTTTAATCGCGTCCTTAACCTGGTGCGCAATGGAGTGTCCTTCGCGGACGGAAATGGCGCCCTCGACTCCGACATGCAGATCGACATAAAATGAAATCCCCATTTTTCGGACCAAACATTTTTCCACATTGATTACGCCGGGCACCGACGATGCCGCGTTCTGGATCCGTGAAACAATTTCGCCGCGCGGCGCTGTGTCGAGCATTTCATAGAAGGCTGGCATGAGAAGACGCCATCCGTTCACCGCGATCACACCGCAGGCAAAGAGCGCGGCCCAGTCATCGGCGCTGTACCATTTTTCGCCGCCGATGAGCGCAACCGAAATGCCGATGAACGCTGCGATCGACGTCAGCGCGTCAGCTCGATGATGCCACGCGTCCGTTTTCACCGCGGTGCTCTCGACTTCTTTTCCGACCCGAATCACTACCCGGAAAAGAAATTCCTTCACCACGATGACTACGATCAAGACGATGAGGGTGAATGGCGCGGGGCCATGATGCGGCGTGAAAATTTCTCGTACGCTTTGAATCGCCAGACCGATGGCCGCGAGAATGACGCCCATGGCCACGATGCCTGCTGCCATCGGTTCGGCCTTCCCATGGCCATACGGATGGGTCTCATCCGGTGGACGCGACGCGAATTTCAGACCGCCCCAGATCACGGCTGAGCCGGCAATATCGAGCGCCGACTCGATTCCGTCGGCGATCAGGACGTAGGAATTGCCGAACAGTCCTGCGGAAATTTTCGCAGCAGTCAGACCCACGTTGACGAGCATGCCGACAAGGGCAATGCGAGCGCCGGTTTGCATATTGCTGGCGGGATCGTTCGCGATAGCGTCAACTCGTTGTCCCATGATCGAGAAAACTTGTAAGGCTGCGGTCTACGAAACGCACGGAAATCCGGCGGAGGTTTTGCGGGTCGTCGATTTACCGCTGGCGCAGCCGGCCGCGAACGAAGTCGTCGTCAAAATATTGGCCGCGCCGATCAATCCGGCGGATCTGAATTCGATCGAAGGGAAATATCCGATCAAGGCGCCGTTACCGGCCGTCCCGGGAATGGAAGGCGCGGGTGTTGTGATCGAAGTGGGAACGGCGGTGCGCGATCTCGCGATCGGCACGCACGTGATCTTGCCGCACAACTTCGGGACGTGGCGCGAACTGGCAGTCATCGCGGCCGACAAACTTGTCGCCGTCCCGAAGAAGATCGAGCCGATCCAGGCCGCGATGCTGAAAGTGAATCCGATCACCGCCTGGCGCATGATCCACGATTTCGTGTCGTTGCAACCCGGCGATTGGCTGATTCAGAACGCGGCGAATTCCGGCGCGGGCCAGTGCGTGATTCAAATCGCGCGCGAGCTGGGATTGAAGACGGTGAACGTCGTGCGCCGGCCTGAATTAGTCGAAGAACTTCACTCGTTAGGCGGCGACGTCGTTCTCGTCGACAGCGAGAATCTTCGCGACGAAGTAGCCGCCGCGACTGGGAAAACGCCAATTCGATTGGCATTGAATGCCGTTGGCGGCGAGAACGGTCTGCGCATCGCCAAGTGTCTTGCGGCCGACGGAACGATGGTGACGTACGGCGCGATGAGTTTGCAGCCGCTGTGTATTCCGAACGGCATGCTGATTTTCAAGAACCTGCGGTTCACGGGATTTTGGGTGAACAAGTGGTACGAAGCCGCAACGCCGGAAGCGCGGACGGAAACGTTCGCGCCCTTGTTCGACATGGCCAAGCGCGGATTGCTGCGGACGAAGGTGGAGAAAACCTATCCGCTCGGCGAAGCGAAGACCGCCATCGAACATGCGGGGAAGAACAGGCGCGGCGGCAAGATAGTGTTTTTGTTTGGGTAGCGCGCGCGTCTCGCGCGTTGGTTTCGGCGTCTCGCCGAAACAAGCTTTTTTGAAGTCCGCGATAGCGAGACGCTATCGCCAACACGCGAGACGCGTGCGCTACCCAAGGCCTACTATTGCGGCGCGGGTTCTTTCTTCGGCTGGCGTTTCAGCAATGTGATCTGCTTGATCCGGGCGGAATCGGAGGGGCTCCACGTCGCGACGTCCGGATCGTCTTTGAAGGCGTTGTGCACCAATCGGCGCTCGTAGGAATTCATCGGCTCGAGTTGCAACGACCGCCCGGAAATGCGGACGCGCTCGGCGAGCTCCCGCACGCGTTGCACGATCCGATCTTCGCGCATCGAGCGATAATGCTCGCAATCGACGATCACTTTCGGCGCGTCCTTGTCCTTCGACTGGATCAGCCGGTTCAACAAAAATTGAATCGCCTCGAGCGTCTCGCCGTCTCGACCGATGAGCGTGTGCGCTTCTTCCATGTAAATCTGCAGCGTCGGATTGCCGCCCGCGCTTTGGGTCTCGTCGATCTGCACGACGAAACCGAGATAGCCGAGGATGGTGTCGAGTAATTCCTTGGGCGTCATCGTCGTGCTTTTTTCTTCCCTGGCGGTGCAACTTTTTCCAGGACCGGGGCCGGTAGCCTCCGGTTCTGGTAAAGCTGCAGAATCGTGAACAGGTTCTGCGTCGTGTAATATAATGCCAAGGCCGCCGCGAAATTGTAGCAGAAAATCAAAAAGATCAGCGGCATGAACATCATCACGCGTTGCTGGGTGGAATCGCCCGTCTTCGGCGTCATCCGCATGAGCCAGAGATTGGTCGCGCCCATGATGATCGGCAGAATGTTGATCGGCAATCCGGCCGGGTTACTGAGAATCGGAATCCAGCTCATTCCTGGGATCGTGAAGAGGGTATCCGGCTGCGAAAGATCACGCACCCACAAGAAAGTCGCATTACGCAATTCCGCCGCCTGCCCGAGCATGCTGAAAAGTCCGAAGAAGATCGGGATCTGGATCATCATCGGCAAACAACTGCCGACCGGATTCACGCCGTACTCCTTGTAGAGCTTCATCACTTCCTGGTTCATCCGGGTCGGATCGTCTTTATATTTTTCCTTCAGCTCCTGCATTTTCGGAGCGAGCGCCGACATCTTGCGCATCGAGCGGTTCGCCTTGTTCTGCAGCGGCCAAAGCACGCCTTTCACGCAGGCAGTGAGCAGGACAATGGAAAATCCGTAGTTGCCGACCCAGCTGTGGATCAGGTTCATGAAATTGAGCAGGAACTGACTGATCAATTTCCACATCCCGAAATTCATGATCTCAGCTTCGTTGTGCTCGAGTTTCGCGAGACGCCCGTAAAGTTTCGGGCCGGCGTAAAGTTGGAAGCGGACCGTCGTCGTTTGTCCAGGCTGCACCTGGAATCCGGGCATGCCCATCGCGCCTTCGATGCCGAGCAAGGTCGCGCCTTCCGCCTGTTTGATATCGAACGGCTTCGCCCAAAGCTCGACGCCCTTCGCATTGAGCGGCGTGATCAAATCCGTGAAGAACTGGTTGGTCATGCCAGCCCATTCGACGTTGCTGATTTTCTCGCGGTAGAACGCGGAGGCCGCGCGTTTCTGCACGCCGATGAGCGGATAGTTTTGCACGGCGAACCAATTCACATCGGTGCTGCCAGTCTTGCCGTTCGCGTACCAGGCGAGGCGCGTGTAGGCAGGCATGTCCTTGGGATGAATTGGGCGCGTTGAGCCAAGCGTGACGAAATATCCGGCGTTGTTGTAGGGCTGCGCGCCGTC
>DATILK010000439.1:0-5480 GCA_035476555.1 Chthoniobacterales bacterium
GGACTGCTGAGCAACGAGATCAATAACACGGACAAGATTTCGACCTTCGTGGGCGAGTGCAAACGGATGGGCATTCCGATTCTGCCGCCGGACGTGAATCGAAGTGACCTGAAGTTCACGCCCGAGTCGCAGGGAGAAACCAACGCGATCCGCTATGGGCTCGCGGCGATCAAGAACGTGGGCGAGGGGGCGATGGAGATCGCGATCAAGGAGCGCGACGAGGGCGGCGAATTTTCTTCGTTGGAAGATTTTTGCAAGCGACTCGACTCACGCGTCGCGAACCGGAAAATCCTGGAAAACCTCATCAAATGCGGCGCCTTCGATTTTCTTGGGCGGGAGCGCGCCGAACTCTTTGCCTGCATCGAGGAATCAATGGCCGCGGCGGCAGCTTCGCAACGCGATCGCGCGAGCGGCCAGGTCTCGCTTTTCGACGACATGCCGTCGCCGTCGTCGAAACCCACTTCGCGGCGCGTCATTCCGTGGACCGAGCACGAAAAGATGTCGTACGAAAAAGAACTGCTCGGTTTTTATGTGACCGGACATCCGCTCGACGCCTACACGAACATTCTGGTCGACGGAAAATACCAAACGATCACGTCGCTGAACGAGCTGGCAGATCGTGCGTCGTTCAAGATCGCGGGCGCAATCGTGCAGGTGGACAAGAAGTTTACCAAGAAGGAAGGCAAACCATTCGCCGTCGTTTTTCTCGAGGACCTGACCGCGACTCTCGAGGTCGTGCTCTGGAACGAAGTCTACACGACCGTGGCGGAGGCACTCGTTCTCGGGCGCGTTCTTGCCGTTCATGGAACGCTGGATCGGCGCGATGACTCTCTGCGCGCGGTGGCTCAACGGGCGAAAATCTTAACGACCAAGAGCAATCCGACACTGCCTAACGAGTCAAACGGCAACGGCCATTCGGAAAAGGAACCGCCGCTGGTTTTGTCGTTCGCGCCGGCGACGACGGGAGACGAGCTCCGGCAAGTGCAAACGATCCTGGCCGGCTCGCCGGGGACGCGTCCCGTGCGCCTGATGTTGTGCCGGGCCGGCGGCGGCTTTGTCCAGATGGATGCGAATCTGCGGATCAATCTGACGCCGGAATTGCGCGAGAAGCTCGGGCCCTGGCTAGGGAAATAGCAGCGGGGCCAGGCCGAGGGTAAGCGTCTTGCCGTCGCGACAGACGGCGAAGGTGAGAGGCGAAAGATTCTCGTCGCCATTTTCGCCATCGATTGAGGGCTCGTTGCGCAAGGAGATCGTCCACCCGGATCCATTGATGTTTCCGCGAAGACCGATCTGGTTTACAGAACCCGCGAGTCGCCCGACGGCCGGCGACGCATGGAACGCAACGTCGCTGACGCAATCCTCGCTGCTCAGCGCCATCGGTGGGGTAAGAGGTGCACTCGGCGCGAGAACGAGACGAACATCCGAGACGTCCTGGAAATCGATCGCGCCGCTCGCAGAGATGTCGGCGTCGCGATCCTTCAGGTGAGCGAAATCGATGGTCGCTTTGCGGCCTTTGAAATTGATTCCGGTCGAGATCGACGAGCCTCGCAGGAGTTGACCGTCCACGAGATTGGCACTGCCAAATGCGAGCGGGTGCTGCACAGAATCCGAGACGATCACATTTCCGCTTAGGATTCCGCTCGAGAAAACGCCGCCGGAAATGAAACGGGGCAATTGGGCGAGGAAAAGCGCCGGGAAATTTAGCGTTGCGGACAACGGCCCGTTACTGGCGAGGGCAAACTCGGACTCGTGCCTCTCCAATTGGAGCGGGACAGACGCTTCGATTTTCACCGGATCGGAACCGCGAACGACGGCGTTCGCTTTCACATTTCCCATGCCGAAGGTCAGACTGGCGTCTACGTCGGCGCTTAAGGCCGGCGAGTTGTCGAGCACGAAATCACGAAGATGGATTTCGTTCTTGCCCTGGAGCGAACCAGGCGTGCCGGTGAGTTGGAGGAGTGCGTTCGCCTGGCCGGATAAATCGGGTTTTGTTTTTATCGCGGCGGCGAATTCAGCGAGGTCGAGCCCATCCAGCGTGAGATCGACATCGAAGAACGGATCGGCGCTGAGCGCGGAAAGCCACGACGAATTCTCGCGGAATTTTGCAGACGAGATCGGCAGGAAAACATTTCCGGCCAATCGCGAGTGCCCATTCAACTCGAAGGACAGGTCCTGCACCTGAAAGTAATTTTTCGCGACACTGACAAACGCGGTCAGGTCGGCGCGCTGATTCCAGAAGTGGAATTGGCGAAAGAAAATGTTTTCCGGCGAATAGTTCGCCTCCACTTCGGCGTCGAAGGGAACCAGCGCGCCGTTCGCGAGGCGAAGATTCTGTCCGCGCGCGTGCAGCGTTCCCGAGGCGCCGTCGCTCGTGCCGCGCCCTTTCCATTCTGCTGCCACCGAACCTTCGAGCGGCCACGGCATCAGGTCAGATGGAATAAAACCGCGGTAGTTCGCGATCTGCGCGACTGAAGTTTGAAACGCGCCGCTGTAAGAGCGGTCGCCGCCGAGCGCAAAATTTCCTTCACCATGAAAGAAATCACCCGTTTGGCGAAGCTCGAATTGGGTGATTGCGACGCGGGACTCCTCCAAGTCGAGTTTTACCTCCAGCGATTCGATTGGGGAACGAAAGAGAACCAGCGAATTCCCGGTAACGGAAAGATGGCCGCCGAGTTTTCCTTCAAGGGCGGTTACGCTTCCGTTCGCGGAAAGCTGCCCGGCGAAATCGGGCGGACTCCATCCGAACAGTCGCGCGAATTCACCCAGATCGTTGATCGATGCCGTCAGGTCGCCGCGAAACGCCGGCTTGAATTCGTTCGTCCATTTTTCCGGCCATCCGAATTCGCCGTTCAGGGTCAGCTGGTTGTTGCGCTGTTTGATGTAAAGCTGGTCGACTTGGATTTCGCGATTGTAGAGCGACGCGCCGATCATCACCGTATCGGCGGTGCGATCGCGCCAGGTTAGGCCGCTGATCTCAGCCCACAGCGCAGCGGTCGCGTTGCGCAGATCGTTCAGCTCGCCGCGGAAAGTGAATTTGGTGGCGTGCAGCGAACCGCTGGCTCGATTCGTCCATTCGAGCGCGTCGGACATTTGCGCGAGCGACACGCCCGCGCCATTGCCGGCCACGTCCCAGGTGCGCTTCCCGTTGCGATCGTCGCTGGAAATGCGGGCGCGAATCTTTCCGCCGAACGCATCGACGTTCACCTCCATCCCGATGCGGCTCTCGCCGATCTGCGACAAATCGATCGTGAGCGTGTCGATATCGAGGCCGCGGATCAGGCTGAGGGCGCCGATCGAAAGGCGGTTTTGCTGCCACGAAGTCGCGCCGCGCACGTTGGCGAAAGTTTTGTGAAGCCACGGCGCCGCGATGCTGATCTCGCGCGCGGTGAGCGACCCGGCTTCCAACTCCGAGCCGGTCAGCTCCCCGTCGCGCACATCGATCGCGGTAATGCCGTCGTCGAGGTGAAGACTGACTGACGCGAAATTGAAATTGTCGGCCTGCAAATTCTCGAGAAGCGACCAGGCGATTCGGCTCGAACGTTCGCTCGCCGCCGGATTTCGAGTGATGCCAAGCTTCAGGCCCTCGATCCGGAGCGAACGAAGCGAGCGTTTCGCGCCGGAAAAAACTCCGACCAGATTGAGACCGAGCTCGAGACGTTGAGCGGTGCCGTCAATTTGAAATTGCGCGCCCGGTTCGCTGCGCACACGCAGATTTCGAACGATCACCGGATGAAGAAACGGCGCCTCGATTTCGCCCAGCTCCAGGCGCAACCCATCACGACTGGCCGCGCGTTGGGCCCACCATCTTAATCCGCCGGCAATGAGCAACGGAGCAAAGCAGACCGCGACGATCAACACGACCAGGAACGTCGCAGCTAGAATAAGAAGCGGTCGTCGACGGCGCATGGTGCGGCTCATCCTTTAACCGCAAAAGGCCGAGGCGGAAAGATGGGATCGTGGAGCGCCTAGTCTTTCGCGGCCGCAACCTGAAAGCTCAGTCGGACCGGCCGCTCGGCGTGGATGCGTTCATTGAGTTGCGTCTGCAACGCCGTCTCCGCTTCAGCGAGAATTCCACTTTCAGCCGCCTTTTGTCGCGCGAGCTCCGGCAGGGTGGCCAACTGCGTCTCCACGTCTGCCGCCGAGATTCGGTTCCAAAAACCATTCTCGAACGCGAGCACCTCGACCTGTTTTTGTTCGACGCCGAGAATCGTCGCGTGCGGCAGACTGATCGCGATCGCGTCCGGCTGGAGATCGACCGCGACGTCGTGTTGCAAATCGAAACCGGCTTTTGCGGTGAAGGTCCCGTGTAGCTTTACCCGCTTCGTGCTTCCCGCCCAGGTGTGCTGGAATTCGTGTTCCACTTCGACCTGACGCGAAAGAATGGCGAGCTCGGCCGTGGCGGTGGTGCGCTCGAGATAAATCCGATTGTTGACGGTGACTCGCGGCTTGAGCTGCGCCATTTCGACGAGCGCATCGCGCACATCGCGGCCCACGCGTTCCAGTTCCGCCGTGCCCTGTTTCGCAGTCCGAGCCGGCCAGGTTTCCAGCCGTAAAAAAACGAACACGGAAAGCACGGCGACAACCAGGACGCTAAGCGTGAACGCTGCCGGCCAGGAAAATTTGCGCCGGCCCGCGGGCCTGTCCGGATTCATGATCGCATGTCCCCAAAAAAGTACCGCCCCCCACATCCGATGGACGTGAAGGGCGGCTGTTCCCCCCAGAACATTTTTTAATCCGAGCCCTTTCTAGACCAAGCGCCGGGCCCCTGCAAACTTTTTTTTACAGTACTTCTACTTATTCTTTGCAGGACGAGGGTCGGGCAGTGCCTTACGTTATCTCGTGAAGCTCGGTTTGCGTTATCAAACGACCTACCGCTACCAGGAACCGGTGGGCTTTTCGCCCCACGAAGTCCGCCTTTTTCCGCGCAGCGATCGCTTCAGTCGCGTGCGCCGGCTCGATTTCACCACGACGCCCAAGGCGACGGTGCGATACTGCCGAGACGTTTTCGAAAATACCGTCGCGTCCTGTTATTTCCCCGAGCGCTCGAAGGAGCTGACTTTCCGGCTCGCGATCAATCTCGATCTCGATGAAAAAGATCCGTTCCATTTCATTCTCGAGCGTGATGCGGTGGAAATGCCATTCGAATACGACCAGCGTACCCGCGATTTACTGGCGGCTTATCTTGAAACGCGAGGTAAGCAGGAGCTGAAAGTGCCGGGCTGGAATCCGCCGACGGCGAAAAAGCGGCGGGGAACGGTCGAAGCGCTGGTCGACCTCGATAGACGGTTGCACGAATGCATCGGGTACGAGCGGCGAGAGGAAGGCGAAGCGCTCGCGCCGCAGGAAACGCTTCGCCGCGGACGGGGCGCGTGCCGGGACGTGACGGTCTTGCTGGCGGAGATGCTGCGACAAATGGGATTGGCGGCTCGCCTAACGAGTGGTTATCTGCGAGAAAGCGATTCCGAGACGAAACGCGCCGA
>DATILK010000440.1:0-1838 GCA_035476555.1 Chthoniobacterales bacterium
CATTGATTTCCAAAATGGCGCCCGTCGGTCGATGCGGTTGTTCTACATAAGAATGGCCGCCGGGCAGCTGCGCAAAAAGATGCACCGCGCCCAGGATCAATTTTGTCAGCGCCCAGTTCGCGTTGTTGAAAATGACGGAAAGCCAGGACGAGAATGGAGCCATAACCAGCGAGAGCAACGCGCCGGCCAGAACGAAGAACGCGATTGGCACGACGACGAGATTCGCGACGAGCGAAACCAGCGTGACGAGGTGATAATACCAAAGCATCAGTGGGAGCGAACCGATCCACGCCGCGAACGACACCGACGCGGCGCGCGCGAGCCACGTTAGTCCTTTGTTCAGCGCCCTACGCCGCGCGGTAAAGAGGCTTCGCGGCAGGAACGGGTCGGCCGCGAAGCAGCGCTGCAGAAAACGGAACGTCGGTTCATGGAGGAGCAGAATTGCGCCGACCACGCAGAACGAAAGTTGGAAGCCGACCGCGAACAATTCGTTCGTGTCCCAGCAAAGAATCAGCGTTGCCGCGGCCGCCAGACTGTTAAAGGCAAATGCTTTTCGCTCGACGATGAATCCGCCGAGCAACACCGCGCTCATCACCGCCGCGCGTACGCTCGATGTATGAAGTCCTGTGATCGCTGCGTAAAACAGCAACGCCGGGATGATCAGTCCCGTCGCCCATTTTCTCGGCAGCCGCGCCACCGTCGCCAAAATCCAGAGCAGCCGCGCCACGATTCCCACGTGCAAACCGGCGACCGCAAACAAATGGAGCGTGCCAGTTTGCTGAAACGGTTCCTCGATGTCTTCCGGCGTTTGATGGCGCAGGCCGAGCACCATGCCGTTGATCGCGCCGGTGACGTCCGGCGAATTCTCGAGGTCGCGACAAATCGTTGCCGACATCCACGCGCGCGATTTTTGCGCCGCGCGAAGGATTCGATTTCCGCCGCCTTGATGCAGGACGACGCCGTTCTCCGGATAGCGCACGATCAACGCGCGATGAACGTCCTCGCGCGCAAGGTACGCGCGCAGGTCAAACTCCCCGGGGTTGCGCGGACCATCAAGCGGTTGCGCGGTGCCAAAGAGTTTGATCTCGTCACCGAACGCAACGGCATGCCGCCAGCGGCCAAGTAACTTCGCGCGGCAGGTGAACGATTCACCATCGATCTCGATCGATTCCGCCTGGACGAGAAACGAGGCCGAGCCGCGTTCGGAAGTTTTCGGCTCGGTAATGACCGCGCCGCGCACTGTCACCGGGCGCGGTTCGTTTCCCAGCGTGCGCGCCAATTGCGTCCCCGGCGAATCGATCGTCTGCGCGCTATGCAAAAAGAAAAATCCGATCGCACTTAGCGCGTAGACGAGGACTGACCTGCGTAAGAACCACGCGATGATCGCAAGTCCGGCGACGATTACCGTCGCGGCGAGAGAAGGATTCGGCCAATAGTCAGCAACCAAAATGCCGAGCATCGCCGAAAGAGCGAGACCGAGAAACGGTTGGCGGGGAAGCACGGTCGTCAGTTTCATGTTCCGAAGGGGGAACGCGTCAGCTCATGTCGTCCGCGCCCGCGAAAGCCTTTGATTCACCTCTGCCAGCTTATATGCTTGCGCCAGCGTGCCGATTCCTTTTTCGAAAAAAAGCCGGAGGAATGTTGTTCGCCAGGCCAAAGAGGACGGCGCCGAAAACAAGCGCTCCACGCGCGTGCGCCTCATTCCCAGCGCGGACTGGCACAAGCGCAATTTCCTCACGGAAGTCCTCATCCCGTCGCTTTTCACCAAGCGCTCCGGCGATCGCGCGCGGCCGCATTTCCCGAAAATCCGCAAGGGCGAAGTCGGCATTACCTGGATC
>DATILK010000441.1:0-8484 GCA_035476555.1 Chthoniobacterales bacterium
AAAGTCCGCGACGGCGAGGACGCCGTCGCCAACGCGCGAGACGCGCGCGCTACCCAGAGCCACCCACCTTATCATGCACGTCATGTCGCGGATCTCGTCCATCGCCGATGATACAGCCATGCCCCACCGTAAATCAGTAGGAACACCACCGCGCCTAAAACTTGGCCGATCGTGCCGTCGATTATGACTCGGCATAGGATTGCCGGAATTCCCGCGATCGCAGCGGCGACTAACGGCCGGCCGACATCGCCCCACGGATTCTGCCAGCGGAAAACCATTCGCAGCGCGCGATAGCGCAGAATTCCCTGCAACACATACGGCAGCAAAATTCCGAACGCGGCGCCGGTCACGCCGAATCGACTGATCAACCACAGGTTCGCGGTGAGCGCGATGAGACAGGTGATGATCGAGTTCAACAAATTCAGCCGCGGCTTTTGCACCATGATCACGGTTTCGGCCAGGCTCACGAACGCATTGGTGGCGCAAGCGAGGGCGACGATGCCGATCCAGACTCCGCCCTGGCGAAACACCGGTCCGTAAATTCCGAGAATGACTGAGCCGGCCAATGCGAGCACGGCGACGAGCGGCAGCAGAACCCAGAGCATCCATTGCGACACACGCGAGAACGCGATCGCGGCGTGTTCCTGGTCGCCGTCGGCGGTGAGGCCGGCGACGATCGGCGCAAAGATCGGGTTGAAAGCCTGGTTCACTTTGCGCAGGCCGCCCGCGACTTCGACGCACGCGCCGTAAACGCCGAGGGTGGTGAGCGTGACGCCAGGCGCGCGTCCGACGAAGCAACCGAGCATCACGACGTCGATGCGGACAATGATCGAGTTCAGCAAATCGTAAGCGCTGATCGGCGCGGCGTAGGTGAGGAGTCGCCGAGCTTCGGTGACCGCCTGAAAATTGGTGACGCCCGAAACTCGACGGAAAAGCGAAGCCGCGAGAAACAGCGCCACAATTCCGGACGCGCCCATTCCGACAATGACGGCGATCTCCGGTCCAAATTTTCTCAGGCCGAGGGAAAGCGCCGCCAGAAACGCAAGCGTCGTCACGATAGTTTCGGTAATGCCGCGCGAAAAAATATCGTGCCGCATCACTTTCATGCCGCGGGAGACGGCCGTGTTCACGCGATAAAGCGCGATCACCGGCATGGCGCAAAACATGACCGAGAGCGCGTCCGCCATTTCCGGATCGAGACCGAACCGGCTTCCGAACGCTCGGATGAGCGTGATCGAAATCGTGGCGAGCACCGTGGATTGAAACACGCCGAGGAAGACAGCCAGTCGAAAGAGCGATCGGCTGCGTGCCCGATCGCCGCGCGCTTCGGCCCGCGCGATAAAAGTGATGATCGCATCGTCGAGTCCGAAGACGCCGATTTTGCTGACGAGATCGGTCGTCGCCCACGCAACGGAAAAAACGCCGAGCGCGGCTGGACCGAGAATCCGCGCGACGAGAAAGGTGAACACGCCGCGAAAATTCGAGGCGAGCATTGCGAGGAAGTTCGTCCACGCGCCGCGCTTCAATTCCGGCCCGGGATCGACGCGATGGACGACGCCGCCGGGCGGCGTAATCGGCCGCAGCATTGTCTCGGCGGCGGTCATGGAACGAAAAAGTCGGCGCGCATTATCTGCGGCCGCGCGGATGACTGCCGATGATCAATCCGTCCTGCATTTCGTGGATCCAATCGCACGCCTCAGCAATTTCCGGATTGTGGGTCACGAGCAGGAGCGCCTTGCGTTCTTCCTGCACGATGCGCTGGAGCAACTCGAAGGCGCGCCGGGAATTCGCGCTGTCGAGATTCCCCGTCGGCTCGTCGGCGAGGATCACACTCGGATTGTTCGCCAGCGCGCGGGCCACCGCGACGCGTTGCTGTTCGCCGCCGGAAAGATGGCGGCTCGGCCGTTTCGCTTTTTCCCCGAGACCGACTTCCTCGAGCAGGTAGGCGGAGCGCTCCAGCATCTCCGGTTCGCTCAACACATTCAATTTCCGCATCGGGATCATGACGTTTTCCTGCGCCGTAAAATCTTCGAGGAGAAAATGGAACTGGAAGATGAATCCGAGCAGCTCGTTTCGTTTCCGCGCCAGGGCGTCATCGGCCAGCTGCGAGACCGCTTCGTTCTCGATCGTGACCCAGCCGCTGTCCGCCTGATCGAGCAGACCGAGAATATAAAGCAGCGTGCTTTTTCCGCAGCCGGACGGCCCGACGACCGCGTGAACGGTGCCGCGCTCGAGTTGCAGCGAGACGCCGCGCAACGCGTGAACACGGTATTCGTCTTCGCCGAGATAGCGCTCGATCCCTTCGCAACTGAGCGAGACTTCCGCCTCCATGAATTTTAAGGTAGCCACACTCGCCACGGCAGTGAAACCTTTTCGCGCTGCTCGCCTCGCTCCATGGATTCGCCGCGCCCGCAACTTGTCATTCTCGCCGATGCGCCCGACGCGCTCGCCGAGTTGTTTGGTATTTCGCTTTTGGAACGGCTGCTTCGGACCGCGCAACGGCTCGGGTTCCGCGAAGCGGTGATCCTGACAAAAACGCCGGCGGAAATCGCCGCGCATTTGGCGACGCCGTCCTGGGCGCGGGCGGAGGTTGCGCTGAATTTTCGCAGCCGCGAACCGGGCCCGTTTCTTATCGACAAGGTCGTGACGGGTAACGAACGCACGCTTGTTGTCTCGGCCGGTTTCTATTTTGATGCGCGGCTCTTGAAGGCGCTGGCCGAGCAAGCCGCGACGACTGTTCTCGTCGATTCGGCGCCGCCGGCGGAAAGCGTTCCGTTGTGGCGCGGGCAAAGTTTGGACTTCTCCGGCGCGGCTCTTCTGGACGCTGATCGGACGGCGACGGAACGAACCCAGCGATGCGACGCAGCGAGTGAGCCGACCTACGTGACCGCGCTTCGGAAGCATGTGCGGCCAGTTTTTTTTCCAGCGCCAGCGCCGAAGCTCGTCCCGCTCGCAGAAGAATATGTGCGCGATGTCGCGCAGAACGGCGTCCTGGATTTCCCCGGGTTCCTCGATTCGCCGATCGAGGATTGGATCGTCAAGAAACTTTGCCGGACAACGATCCGGCCGAATCAGGTCACGCTGGCGACGATGCTAATCGGGCTCGCGGTGACCGCGCTCTTCGCGACCGGTCATCTTTGGTGGGGCGTCGCGCTAGCGTATGTGATCGAAGTGCTGGATGGCGTCGACGGAAAACTCGCGCGAACGAAAGTGGAGACGACTCCTACGGGCGAATGGGAACACGAAGTCGATTACGCGATCGAACTCTCATGGTGGACGGCGCTCGCCTTTCATTTTCACGCGGCTGGACTGGCGGGCGCTTACTTGCTGCTCGCGCTGTATGTCGTTTCCGATCTCGGCGATCGCCTGGCAAAACGCGCGGCGAAAAACAAAGCCGGCCGGCATCTCGACGATGTTTCGAACTTCGACCGCTTCGTCCGCTGCATCGGCGCGCGCCGCAATATCAATGTCTGGATCCTGATCGCGGCGCTGATTCTTGGCGATGCCGCGAACGGTTTCGTCCTGATTTGCTGGTGGGGAATGGCGAGCGCTGCCGCGCACGTTTTTCGCGCGCTGCAAATTCGCGCGGCAAACTAAACTGGCGCGGGCTGGGGCGGCTGCGTCGGCTCGGACGGTTCCGGGGACCTGACGGCTTGTTTGATTAGCGCCGGAATCCGCTTCGCGCGATTCACGACTTCCTTCGAGATTACGCTCACCGGCTTTTGCACGAGCAACGACGTGCTCACCGCGCAATAAACGCCGCAACCGGCCTGGCAACTTTTCTTCCGATAGTTTGCGTAAAGGTCCTCGGGCGTCACATCCATGATGTGTTTGTCGCCGTGGACCATGCTGCATTCCCAGAATTTTCCCTGGGCGGAAACGAAGAAAAGTTTGTAGCCGGCGGTGCAGGTCCAATCGACCGGTTCGTTCCGCAGCAGGCTTTTCTGGTATTGGAGGATCGCTTCGTTCGTGTGGATTTTTTCGCCGCGCCGTTTCCGCTCGATCATCGAACCGATGAATGCTTCGAGCTCTGCCTTGTTCCCGCGCTCGACGCGGAATCGGCTCATGGGATCGGCGTGAACCAGTCGCACTTCGGTGGGAATCCCGCGCGCGAGCCCAGTCTCGAGCACGGCCTTTGATTCCGGCAGCGTGTCGGCGCAGATCACGCCGGTGATGTGCAGACTGATCTTCGAATCTTTGAAGTAATCGAGCTTCGGCAAAATCGTCTTGAACGATTTCTTCGTGATCGGGCTCGGCGTCATCCGATCGACGCTGATCTGCATCACTTGGAGCCCGGCCTCTTCCAGCTCCTTCAATAATTTTCGCGTCAACAAAAAGCCGTTCGTCGTCAGGCTCGTCGCGAATCCAAGCTCGCGGCAGTAGCGCACGATCTCGACTACGTTCGGATGCATGAGCGGTTCGCCGCCCACGAGCGCGATCCGCATCGTTCCAAGATCACGGATTTTTTTGATCCAAAGTTTCAGGTCTTCCAGCTTCGGATGCGGCCGTGAGTTGTCGTATTCCGTACAATAAGAGCAATCGAGGTTGCACCGGTCGGTGAGGTATATGCTGCACTGAAGCGGCTTCCGATCGAAAAGCCGTTTGCCCGATTCGAGCAGATTAAAGCCGGAAAATTCCCGGCTGATTTTGTCGAGCACGTTCATAGAGCCTGCGGGCTGCCAGTGTAGGGGAGAAGAGCGCGTCTGTCTACGCGCTCGAGCCGCGCAGAGTAGCGACGGGCGCCAGCTGGGCGGCGCGGCGAGCGGGAACATAGCTTGCGATGAAGACGGCGATGATGGCGAGGATCGTGGCCCACAGGTAATGCCGCCAATCCCACGTGACGAGGAAATGGTTTGCGTATAACAAGCCGCGGACCTGGATCGGAATTTTCGAAACGCCCCAGGTAAAGAGCGCGCCGGCGAGACAGCCGATCACGGAGCCGGCGGCGGCGATCATTGCGCCTTGCCAGAGGAAGATTGCGGAAATGTCGCGGCCGCGGTAACCCATCGAGCGCAAAATCGCGATCTCCTTCAACTTGGAGAGGACCGACATCGTGAGGACGTTGAAGATGCCGAACCCAGCCAGCAAGATGATCAGCGAAACGGTGATCGCGGCGGAAACGCGAACGGTCAGGAAAAGTTGGAGGTTCGCTTCCTCGCGGTCCTGCCAGCTTTGGGCTTCATGTTGAAAGAGCGATTCGAAGTGGCGAGCGACGGCCGGCGCGCGCTCGGGATCGCGCAATTTGTACACGATCATGGATGCGGCGAACGGTTTCTTCAGCAGCGTCTGCGCGACGCGAACGTGGCAATAAACGCGAACCGCATCAACGACGCCGACGCCGCTGCGCGCGGTCGCGGCGATGGCGAACCGGCGATATTCGCCGCCGGGCGAAAGTAATTGGAGCGAATCGCCGGGCGCCACTTGCAACGCCTCGGCCAAACGCGAGCCGACGATGATCGCGTTCGGGTTGTTCCGGAAATCGTCGAGATCGCCGGCGGTGAGTTGTTCCCGGAGATTCGTCGTTTGCAGATGCTGCGCGGCGTCGATCCCAAAAAGATCGACAGTCGCATTGTCAAATCCGGCGCGGGCACTCACGGTTCCGCGCAGCACGGCGGAGCACGAGGCGACGTCGGCGAATTGCCGGCTCACGCGCATGATCTCGGGCGCGTTGGAGATTCCGTCGAGCGAATGGCGACGCGGCTGATCGGGATTCCGGACATTCTTCGGCGGGACGAGCAGACCGCTCGTCGCGTTTTGAAAACGAGAACGCAACAGGAGCGCGCCGTTACTGCCGAGCGTGGAGTCGATAAAGTTTTTCGCGAAGCCCTGCGTCTGCGCCTGCGTGCAAATGAAAATGGCTACGCCGAAAACGACGCCCAACAAGCTCAGGACGAACGAACGCTTGCGATGCCGCAGAAATCGCAGCGCGATATAAAGCGTCGGGGTCACTGCACGTTGACGCGCGGCGTGACTTTCGACACGCGCGTTCGCACCGGCCGGCCGGGCCGCAGTTTATCCTGATCCGAGAGAACGACGCGATCGTCTTCCGACACGCCATCGAGCACTTCCGAAAAATCGAGCGTTCGATAACCGATCTTCACAGTACGGGACTGGAGGATGCCGTGCTTCACAACGAGCGCCTGATCGACCAACAACGCGCGCGTCGGAATCAGCAACGCGTTTTCGTGCTGGCCCGTAATAATGTTCATTTCGCCAGTCATCCCGGCCATCAAATTTTCCGGCGGATCTTCCAGATCGAGCACGATCGTGTAACGCTGCGTCTCCACGTCCGCGGCCGGCTGGATCGCGGCGACTTTGGCGTGGAAAGTTCGGGTCCGAAACGCGTAGACCTGCACGATCGCCGGCATTCCGAGCTTCACTTCGCCGACGTCTTCCTCGTCCACTTCGCCGCGCACATAATTTTTGCGGGAAGAGACCGTGAACAATTCCGCGCGCTCCGCGACCAGCTCGCCGTCGATCGTTTTGATACCGGTGAGGAGTCCGTCCATCGGCGCGCGGATTTCGGAATTCTTCATTTGCGCCTCGAGTTTTTGGGCGGCTTCCTCGAGCGCGGCGAGATTGCGATCGCGCTCGATCCGTTCTGTCTCGACGAGCGCCTTGAGCCGTTTCACCTCGCTCTTCGCTTTCTCAAACTCAACTTGCGGCACGTTGCTGAGGCCGCTGAGTTTTTCGAGCCGACCGAGATTGTCTTCGGCAACTTTGAGGGCTTCTGTCGAGGGCACCGGCAGCTGCGCGCGTTCCCGCGCCGCCTCAAAATCGGCGCGCGCTTGTTTCAACAACCGCGCTGTCGCTTCGTCGGAGATCGTGGCCAGCAGCTCGCCTTTCTCGACGTTGCGCCCAATCGCGCCGCGTCCCGCCGAGAGCGCTTGACCGAATTGAATGAAGCCCGAATTTTGCGCGCGCACTGGAATGACGAGCGACGGCTCAATCCGTACCGTTCCGTAAACCGCCGAAATCGCGGTGCCGCGCTGAACCAGCGCCACTTCAGCAACCGGCAACGTCGCAAAATAAATAATCGCGAAGATCACCAGCACGGCGGCGATCCCGGCAATAACGAGATTTTTCGAAGCCCGAAACTTCAACGGCTGCAACTAACGCACCTTTCCGCCGGTGTCGTTTGAAAACTGAAAGTAGCGTCCGGCGGCGCGGTCCCACTCGGCCCGGGCGATGTTTTGCTGGTAGGCGGCGGCAAGGAGCGCGCCTTTGGTTTCCAGGAAGCTGCTCTCCGCGGTGCGGAATTCGAGCTGCGAAGAAAGACCTTCGGTCAGGGTGCGCTGAATCACGTTCACATTTTGCTCGGCGTTGGTGACCGCGGCGTTGAGCGATTTCCACCGGGCTTCGATCGCGCGGAAGTTGTTCGCGATTCGTTTGAGATCGAGCGCGGCGTTCGCTTCGAGTTGGCGGAGCGAGATTTCGTTCATCTCGCGAATGGCGCGTTGCCGCGCGACCTGCCCGGTGACCCGGCCGTTGTCGACGACCCTCCAGGTGTAAGCGACGCCGCCCGCGATTTCGGAGGAAAGAGTGTTTTCCGAGCTGCGGGCCGACCCGGTGCTCGCGGTATGAATGGTCACCGGAATGCCGAGTCCGGAAACAACCGCGCTGAGCGCGGGATAATATTGCGCCTCGATGATGCGCTGATCCTGTTCCGCGGCGCGAACCATCAGGCGCGCGAGCTGGAGATCCGCGCGTTGCGCCAGCGCCGCCGGTATTTCCGCGTCTGCGTCGTAATTGATTGCGGCAAATTGCAGCGGTCCCCTGGGCTGGATGGCTTCGTTGGCATTTCCCATCGTGGTGGCGAGGGTGAGGAGAGCGCCTTCATAACCGCGTTGCGCGTCCTGGATGTGGGGCTCGATCTCGCGCTCCAGAAGTTGCGCGCTCATGATCGCAGCCCGGTCGGCTTGTCCGGCGCGATAACGGTCCGACTGAGTCGTGACATTTTGGGCGAGACGTTCGCGCTGGGCTTCGCCGAGCGAGCGCAGCGATTCGTCGTAAAGCGCGGTGTAAAAAGCGACGCGGGTCGTGTGCAGATTTTCGACGACGGCGACGTTCAATCGCTGCTGCGCAATGAGCACTTCGATGTCGCCGCGGCGAAGCGAGGCGGCGGCGGCGAAGTTAATAATCGGCTGGGTGAAGAGCGCCCGAGCGAACGCGAACGGACGGACTGGCGGTTCATCCGCGCGCTTGCCGCCTTGAACACCGGCCGGCACCTGGAGCCTCACGTCGGGAAAGGCGGTCGAGCGAAAAACGAGACGCTGACCCGCTGCCTGTTCGAGCGCAAGGCGCGCCTGCACGATCTCAGGATTTTTTTCGAGGGTCCGGGAGAGAGCGGCATCGAGTGTGAGGGCGTTAACTGATCGAACTGCTAATTCACTCCACAACAGAATAATCGCGGAAACACAGATTCCGGGGAGCGCACGCGCCCTCGCGTGTTGCCGACGGCGCCCTCGCCGTCGGACGCTATTG
>DATILK010000442.1:0-4869 GCA_035476555.1 Chthoniobacterales bacterium
CGTGCCATGCTTTCGGGGCTCGTCGCGTAAATGTGGACGGAGCCATCGTCTTCGATGTTAATCTCCGCGCCGGTCTCGGCGACGATGCCCTTGATCGTTTTGCCGCCGGGGCCGATGAGAGCGCCGATTTTGTCCGGATTGATTTTGATCGTCTCGATGCGGGGCGCGTACTTGCTCAGATCGGCGCGCTCATCGGGCCCGGCGGCAAAACGATCAAGGGCATCGTGGCCGAGACCGGCGCCGAGATTAACATCGACGACGACGGTTCCGTTCACATCTACGCGACGAGTCCTGAAAGCATGGCGCGCGCGAAGGAAATCATCGGCGGCATGTCGCGCGAGATCGAAGTCGGCCAGACTTATCACGGTCGCGTCGTTTCGATCAAAGATTTCGGCGCGTTTGTGGAAGTGTTCCCGGGCAAGGATGGCCTGGTTCACATTTCCGAGCTGGCGGACTTCCGCGTCAATCGCGTCGAAGACGTCGCGAAGATCGGCGAAATGATCTGGGTGAAATGCATCGGCATCGACGACAAGGGCCGCGTGAAATTGAGCCGGAAAGCCGCGCTCAAGGAACGCGCCGCCACCGAAGCCGGCCAGACGGCGGAACCAGACCGCGTCGAACAACCGCCGCGACGTTAATTGCAGATTTCAGATTGCAGAATGCAGATTGATCGCCGGATGTCCGGTCCCCAATCTGCAATCGAAAATCTGCAATCTGCAATCCCATGAAGTCCGGCTTTCTCGACAAGCTCATCGAACGCCTCGGGCGGATCGGGCCCGGGGACGTCCAGAATTATCTGCTCCAGCTCGCGCAGGAGAAAGGTCTCATCGAGACCGTCTTCAACGCGATCCAGGAAGGGATCATCGTGACGGACGCGAATGGCCGGATCACCTACGTGAACGATGCCGCCTGCGAACTGTTTGGACTCGAAGGAGAAAATGCGATCGGCAAGCGGCTCGATGAACGCGTCCGCGGACTCGATTGGAAATCTCTTTCCCAATCGCCCGGCGCCGTCAGCCGCGACATGGAAATTTTTTATCCGGCCAATCGGTTTCTGAATTTCTACATCGTGCCGCTGGTCATCGAGCGACGCGAAGCTGTAGCCGGAATTGGTGATCCCGGCTCTTCACCGGTTGGCCACGCCATTATTTTGCGCGACATCACGGAGAGCCGGCGTTCGACGGAAAAGACAATCGAATCGGAACGCTTCAACGCGCTCACGCTTCTCGCCGCCGGCGTCGCGCACGAAATCGGCAACCCGCTGAACTCGCTGCACATTCATTTGCAATTGATGGAGCGCACCGTGCGCAAGCTCGAGGGCCGCGAACGCGAAGAACTCGAGGAAGCGATCGCGATTTGTCGCGCGGAAATCACGCGACTCGATTCGATCGTGAGCCAATTTCTTCAGGCGATCCGGCCATCCAAACCTGTTCTGCATCCTGAGAATGTGAACTCGATCGTCGAGGAAGCGCTCCGTTTCTTCGCTCCGGAAATCGCCGACCGCGACATCGTAGTCGAAGCGGAATTGCGTCCGGACGTTCCTCTGCTCGAGCTCGATCGCGACCAGATGAAGCAGGCGCTCTACAACGTCATCAAGAACAGCTTCGAAGCGATGAAGCGCCGCGGCATTCTGCGCATTCGCACCGACATGGACGCGACCCATGTCAGCATCAGTTTCACGGATACGGGCGGCGGCATATCCGCCGAAAGTCTGAGTCGCGTCTTCGAACCCTATTTCACCACGAAGAGCACCGGCTCCGGTTTGGGATTGCTAATTGTCCGTCGGATCGTGCGCGAGCACGGCGGAGAAATGGCAATCGAAAGCCACGAAGGCAAAGGACTCACCCTGACCATCCGTCTGCCGTATTTGGATAAACGCGTCCGGATGCTGGAAGCGGGATATCTGAAGGCGGAAGGCGGAGGGCGGAAGGCGGAAGCATGAGCGTTCCCGAAGACTTGCGAATTCGAACGAAGAAATACGCCTTAAGAATCATACGGCTTTTTCGGGCGTTGCCGCGGCGAGATGCGGTCGCGGATGTCCTTGGCAAACAACTGTTGCGATCCGCTACTTCCGTTGCGGCGCATTATCGCGAAGCGTGTCGCGCAAAATCGGATTTGGATTTCATCAGCAAACTGGAAGGCGCTCAGCAGGAGCTTGACGAATCGGAGCTTTGGCTGGAGCTGCTCGGCGACGCGGGCGTCGTTAAACCCGCTTTGCTCACGCCCCTTCTTCAAGAAACCAACGAACTGATTGCGATCTCGTAACGATGACGAAAAACGTAAAGCGTCGTCGTTAATTTCTTTCCGCCTTCCGCCCTCCGCCTTCCGCCTTGTACTTTGGATCGCGCGCTTGCTTCCGAATCGCGTCGAATAATTTCCGAATCCCCGCCGGCCCCGCATGGTCTTTGATGAACGACGGAATCAGGCCGCCGCTATCGGTGTAAATTTGATAAGTCGCGTGGGTCGAATTCGGGCCATTCGGTTCGAGCAGCCAACTGCCTTCGCATAAGTTAACGCGCACCACGCCGTGTTTCTCCGGCGGGCCGGCTGCGTTGTCGGTAACCCAATGGCTGAAGTAAGTCGTCCCGCCTTCGACTTTCTTCGCGCTCGTTTGAACGCGAATCGTATAATCGCGATCGCTCACTATCGGCGCCGAGATTCGCTGGTAAGCCAGGATCATTTCCCCTTCGCGCTTCAACACGCGGCACTCCGCCGTGTAAGGCATGAAGCTCGTGTAGGATTCAACGTCCTCCAGCACCGCGTTCACGACATCTGTGCGCGCCGCGATGTCGCCGATCGCTTTCGATTCCTTTGAAACCGCGCGCTGTCGCCGATAAATCGCTACGCCGTCTTTGTCGGAAATGAATTTCCATTCGCCGGGACTCGCTTCGGGTTCGGCCGCGCGCGCTACGCCCCACAGCTCGGACGCGAGAAACGCGGCGACAAGCAAACGGACGATCATGTCCCGGTCGGCACGATGCCAGCCCGCTCGACCATCAGGATAACGGTCCGCTCGGGCGCGCGCGGGCGATGCATCACGCCTTTCGGAATCACGACCGCTTTCCCTGGCGTCAGGTCGATCGTGCGCTCTTCCAGATCGATCAGCAATTGGCCGCTGACGACGTAGAAAAATTCATCTTCGTTGTCGTGCTTATGCCAATGATATTCGCCGTGGACGACGCCGAGCCGCACCACCGACTCGTCTACTTTGCAAAGCGTCTGGTTATACCACTGATCCGTGCAGGCATCCACGAGGCCGGCCACGTCGATCGCTTCCAGCGGCTGGTGCAGAATATTGAGCCGCGTGTTGTAAGAGAATCCTGCGGATGACCGATCCGAATTGCTCACGCAATTCCTTCAGCCTTCATTCCGCATCCTTCAACCTTTAGTTCAATCGCGTTTCCGGATGGTGCCCGCGCCGCTGATATGTCTCTCCACGGTTGGATTGCCGCTGTAGGTCACCTTGCCCGCGCCGGAAATTGCCACTTTCAGAATTTCACTCGCCGACACTTCCGCTTTTCCGGCGCCGGAAATCGACAGCTCGGCGACTTTCACCTGTAGCGATTCCGCGTCGAGCTTGCTCGCGCCCGACATCGTAGCCAGCAACTCGCTCACGGTGCCGTCAGCGGTGACACGCGTGGCGCCGGTTCCTTCAAGATAGAATCCTTTGCCGGAAAGTCTCGTCGCGGACAAACGCACCGCACCGGTCAGGCGCGCCCCAGTCATTGAAGCGCTCGAAATTCGCACCTTCATTCCATGCGTCGGATGCAGCTGACCGTGCCATTCGAGCTGGAGCTTTTTTCCGTTCATGCTCGTCTCGACGTGGCGCAGCAAATTTTCGTCGGTCCGGATCGTGCAGCTCGGCGGTCCCGGCGTCCACTCGATATCGAACGCGCCTTCCGCCTCCACGCTGGTGAATTCCTGCACCGTTCGGTCCTCCGAAACGATGTGGCCATTCCCCCTGATGCCCGTGAGGTGGCATCCGCCGAGGGTGAGGGCCGCGAAGGTCAAAAGTTTGGCCGCCAAAAACGGCCGGATCGTGATCGTGCTCATACAAATTCTCTCTTTGGAAGTGAGATGCGCCTCCAGGCCGCTTTGGATTCAGAAATCTGCCACACATCGCCACCCCCTCGCCCGAAATCGTATCCGGCACTAATCGAATCTTGAGATGGACCTTGGCGGCTGCTTTCATTTACCGATCTGCGCTTGCCACCGCAATGCCCCAATCGTCAAGAACAGGCACAACAATAGCCAGCCGATCAAGGCCCAGCGAAACCGGCTGGCACGGTTCACAAAAGCCTGGTCGGGAATCAATGCGTATTTACGAGCGAGGAAAAACCAAAGGCTCTTCCACGACCAGATTGGGAGGTTCGTCGAATGCGGCCAAATCCGGTCACCGAAAAAACGAGTGCCTAACTCACGCCAAATCGGAGAATAATTCCGAAACAAATCGATCATGAGGCTGCGATGCCACCACATTAGGGAGATTCCGTACCCGACACTTCCTGCAATTAAGACCAAGACGACAATCACTAGTGCCCCCCTGATTTATAGATGTAGTTACCATAGCCCGGTGTCGTTGCCCCCAGGTAATAGGCATAACCGAATCCAACTCCAAAGCTCCCATAGAGCCCAGTGCCAGGAGCCCAGCCGACATTCACACGTCCCGCAAGCTTGAATCCAATTGCTGCGGTGCCGTCCACAAACACACCTCTCGGTTGCTTACCAAAATTAAGATTCAACGTCGCAGTAGCTTCTCCTACTTCGCCGGGGCCGGGGCCACCTCCGAGGTAGAGGCCGTTGTCGCTAATGTCGAGGCTTCCTCCAGCGGCAGGCAGATTGATATTAACAGAGGCGCTGAGATGCTCC
>DATILK010000443.1:0-6185 GCA_035476555.1 Chthoniobacterales bacterium
GCGTGGCCCGCGAAGTCGGCACTGAAGGCAAACTTGGCGGTCAGGCAAACGTCAAAGGTGTCGCCGGTACGTGGAAGGATTTGACCGATTCGGTGAACTTCATGGCAAGTAACCTCACCACCCAGGTCCGTAACATTGCGGCCGTAACGACCGCGGTGGCGACGGGCGACCTTTCGAAGAAAATCACGGTCGACGTCAAAGGCGAAATTCTGGAACTGAAGAACACCGTCAACACGATGGTGGACCAGCTGAACTCGTTCGCCTCGGAAGTAACGCGCGTGGCGCGTGAAGTGGGAACGGAAGGACGACTCGGTGGTCAGGCCGTCGTGAAAGGCGTCGCTGGCACGTGGAAAGATTTGACCGACTCGGTGAATTTCATGGCCGGCAACCTGACGAACCAGGTGCGCGGCATCGCGAAAGTCGTGACCGCGGTCGCGAACGGCGATCTGAAACAAAAGCTGCTTGTGGAAGCCAAAGGCGAGATCGCCGCGCTCGCCGACACGATCAACGGCATGACCGATACGCTCGCGATTTTCGCCGACCAGGTCACGAGCGTGGCTCGCGAAGTGGGCGTCGAAGGAAAACTCGGCGGCCAGGCGAACGTGCCCGGCGCGGCCGGAACGTGGCGCGACTTGACCGACAACGTGAACCAGCTCGCCGGCAACCTGACTTCACAGCTGCGCGCGATTGCCGACGTCGCGACCGCGGTGACGAAAGGCGACCTGACACGATCGATTCAAGTCGATGCCCAAGGCGAAGTCGCGTTCGTGAAGGACAACATCAACGAGATGATTCGCAATCTGAAGGACACGACGTTGCGCAACGAAGAGCAGGACTGGTTGAAAACGAACCTCGCGAAGTTCACCCGCATGCTCCAGGGCCAGCGCGATCTGCTCACCGTCGGCCGACTAATTCTCTCCGAGCTGGCGCCGGTGGTCTCCGCGCAACAGGGCGTGTTCTATATGATGAACGGTTCTGCGGAAGAGCCCGAACTCCACTTGCTTGCGAGCTACGCGTTCCGCGAACGCAAAGGCGTGAGCACGCGCTTCAAGCTCGGCGAAGGTTTGGTCGGCCAGGCGGCGCTGGAGAAGGAGCGCATCCTGTTGACGAAAGTTCCATCCGATTACATCCAGGTCAGTTCCGGTTTGGGCGAAACGGCACCGCGAAATATCGTCGTTCTGCCGATCTTGTTCGAAGGCCAGGTGAAAGCGGTCATGGAATTGTCGTCGCTCGAGCAATTCAGCCCGATGCACCACGCGTTCCTCGATCAGCTGACGGAGAGTATCGGTATCGTCTTGAACACGATCGAGGCGAACACGCGAACGGAAGATCTGCTCAAACAATCGCAGTCGCTCGCCTCCGAGTTGCAGAGCCGGCAGGAAGAGTTACAGCAGACCAACCAGGAGCTGGAAGAAAAAGCGCGCCAGCTTTTCGAACAAAACGAGGAAGTCGAGCGGAAGAACCGCGAGGTCGAGCAGGCGCGGCAGGCGCTCGAAGGAAAAGCGCAGCAGCTCTCGGCCACCTCGCGTTACAAGAGCGAGTTTCTTGCGAACATGTCGCACGAGCTGCGGACGCCGCTGAACAGCCTGCTCATTTTGGCGGAGCAACTTTCGTCGAATCCCGAGGGAAACCTGACGCCGAAACAGGTGGAATTCGCGCGCACCATTCGAGGCTCGGGCAAGGATTTGCTCCGGCTCATCAACGACATTCTCGATTTGTCGAAGATCGAATCGGGCACCGTAACGCTCGACGTCGGCGAAGTACGGTTCGAGGAAATGCGCCAGACGATGGAGCGCACCTTCCGCCATGTGGCCGAGGGCAAAGGCGTCAGTTTCGAGATCGAAATCGATCCGCGCGTGCCGGCAGCAGTGCGGACGGATTCGCAAAGGCTCGACCAAGTCTTGAAGAACCTGCTCTCGAACGCGTTCAAATTCACCGAGCGCGGTTACGTGAATCTGCGGGTCGCGCCGGCCAACGGCGGCTGGTCGCCGGAGAACCAAAGTCTCAACCGGGCGGAGAACGTCCTCGCGTTTTATGTCAGCGACAGCGGCATCGGCATCCCAGCCGATAAACAAACGACGATCTTCGAGCCGTTCCTCCAGGCCGACGGAAGCACGAGCCGCAAATATGGCGGCACCGGTCTCGGGCTGGCGATCAGCCGCGAGCTGGCGCGCGTGCTCGGCGGCGAGATCCGGGTCGAAAGTTCCGAAGGGCGCGGGAGCACATTCATCTTGTTCCTGCCGCAGAATTTCAGCGCGTCTCCGATGGAACGGGCGGCGGCCACGATTATGCCGCCGGAGCCGGTGGAAACGGAGACAGCCGAAACCGCGGAGCCTGCACCGATGGAATTCACGCTCGAGGACGATCGCTCGAGTATTTTGCCCGGCGAAAAATCGGTCCTGATCATCGAGGACGATCGCGACTTCGCGCAGTGGCTGCTGGACGTGGCGCGACAGAATGGGTTCAAGGCCGTGGTCACGCCGCGCGGAAAAGCGGCGCTCAATTTGGTCCGCGAGTTCGCGCCGACCGCAATCACACTCGATCTCAGCCTGCCCGACATAGACGGCTGGCACATTCTCAACCGGCTGAAATCCGACCTAACGACTCGTCACATTCCGGTCTTCGTCATTTCGGCGCGGGAAGAGCCGCGCAATGCGTTGCGACTCGGCGCGCTTCGGTTTTTGACGAAGCCAATCGACGAACCGCAGATCCATCAAATCTTCCAAAAAGCCAACGAGATGGACCAGACCAAGGCGAAGAAGCTGTTGGTGGTCGAGGACGACGAGACGCAGCGCAGCAGCATTCGGGAGCTGATCGGCAACTCGACCGCGAAAGTGGTGGAAGCACCCGACGGCAGCGCGGCCTTGGAGTGTCTGCGGAGCCAGCCGGTGGATTGCGTGGTGCTCGACCTGATGCTGCCCGATATGTCGGGCTTCGAGTTGATCGAGAAAATCCGGGACGAGAACGAGCATCTGCCCATCATCGTTTACACGGCGCGCGACTTGTCGCATGAAGAGGAGGAGCAACTGAATCGCGTCGCGCAGACGACGATCGTGAAAACCGTCCGCAGCCCCGAGCGGCTCTTCGATCAGACGGCGCTCTGGTTGCATCGCGACGCGTCGACGTTGCCGGAAGACAAACGCGAGCTGCTTCGGCGATTGAACGATCCGAATGAGATTCTGGCCGGCAAGAAAGTGGTGATCGTAGACGATGACATCCGGAATATCTTCGCGATGACGAGCATGCTGGAACGCTACAAAATGGAGGTGCACTCGGCCGAGACCGGCAAAGCCGCGCTCGAATTGTTGAAGAGCGAGCCGGACACCGACCTCGTCCTGATGGACATCATGTTGCCGGAGATGGACGGCTACGAAACGATCCGCGCCGTTCGAAAGATGTACGGGTTCGAGCAACTGCCGATCATCGCGCTCACTGCGAAAGCGATGAAAGGCGACCGCGAGAAATGCATCGACGCCGGGGCGAGTGATTACATTTCTAAACCGGTTGATACCGAGAGACTGCTCACGCTTCTCCGTAATTGGCTGCATCGCTGATCATGTCCGGAGAGTCCAACCCGAAGGAGCCGGCCGAGGAAAAGGTCAGCATCCTGATTGTCGACGATCGGCCGGACAAGATGCTGGCCTACGAGACAATCCTCTCCGACCTGCAAGAAAACATTGTCTGCGCGCGTTCGGGCAAGGAGGCGCTGCGTTGTCTTCTGAAACAAGACTTCGCGGTAATCCTTCTCGACGTAAACATGCCGGTGATGGACGGCTTCGAAACCGCCGCCCTCATCCGGCAACGGCCGCGCTCGGAAACAACGCCGATCATTTTCATCAGCGCGGTGAACGACACCGAGACGCACGTGTCTCGCGGTTACTCGATCGGCGCGGTCGATTATATCCTGACGCCGGTAGTACCCGAAATCTTGCGGGCGAAAATCGCGGTGTTCGTCGACCTATTCAAAAAAACCGAACAGGTAAAACGGCAGGCCGAAGAACGAGAAAAGCTCATTCGCGAACAGGCCGCGCGCGCCGAGGCCGAAGCGCGCCAGGAACGGCTCGCCTTTCTGGCCGACGCCAGCACCGTCCTCGCCGGCTCGCTCGATTACGAGGAGACATTTCGCAACCTCGCCGCGCTGGTGGTGCCGCGGGTCGCTGATTTTTGCGTGGTGCTTTCCGCGGAAGAAGACGGGACCATGCGCCATGTCGCTGTCGCTCATCGTGATTCAGCAGACGAGCCGTCGTTGCAGAAGTTGGCGTTGGAATTTCCTTCGAGCGATGCCGCGCAGAAGGGCGGCGCGCACGTCTTGAAAACCGGGAAATCGCAGATGGTTTGCGACGTGCAGGACGGCGAGCTGCGCGAAGTCTTGACCGAGAAGGCAGACCGCGACTGGCTCCGTTCCTTTGCCGCGAAGTCATTCATCGCAGTCCCGCTCCGTACTCACGACCGGGTTTTGGGGGCGATTGTGATGATCAACACAAACCCGGGGCGAATCTGCGGACCGGACGAGCTTTCGCTTGCGGAAGAGCTGGCTCACCGCGCCGCTCTCGCGCTCGATAACGCCGGCCTTTACAAATCCGCCCAGACAGCCAGGGCGGAAGCCGAGCGGGCGAATCGCGCGAAAGATTCATTCCTCGCCATGCTGAGCCACGAGTTGCGGACGCCGCTCACGCCTGTGCTTACTTCGGTCCTCGCCCTCGAACAAACCGACGATTTGTCCGACGACCTGCGCGCCTCGCTCCAGATGATCCGGCGCAACGTCGAGCTGGAAGCACGGCTCATCGATGATCTCCTCGACCTAACCCGGATCAGCAAGGGCAAGGTCCGGTTGAGTCTCGAGGAGGTGGACGCTCACCTGCTTTTGCGCAGCGCCCTCGAAATTTGCCAGGCTGACATCGATAAGAAGAACCTCTCGTTAGGCACCGAATTTGCGGCGGAAAAGGCGTCGCTCCAAGCCGACCCCGCCCGGCTTCAGCAAATTTTTTGGAACCTGATCAAGAACGCGGTCAAATTCACGCCGCGCGGTGGCCGGCTCGAAATCCGGACCCGGAATATCGATGACGAACTGTGGGTAGAAGTGTCCGACACAGGCATGGGAATCGAACCGCAGGATTTGCCGAGAATTTTCAACGCGTTTGAGCAGGGCGAACGTTCGCGGCTCGGGGGGCTTGGTCTTGGATTGGCCATTAGCAAGACGCTGGTGGAAACGCACCACGGCAGGCTGCTTGCGACCAGCGAAGGCAGGGACAAAGGCGCAACTTTTACCGCAATCTTTCCGGTCGCGCGAGCGACGTCGGATGCGAAAAGCAACGCGGTTCCACCAGCGCCGGTCGAACACAAGTCGATGCGCGTCCTTCTCGTCGAGGATCATGAAGATACGAACCGCTCCCTTACCCAGCTACTGCGGCGGCGCGGCTATTACGTCCAACCAGCCCACAGCATGCAGGCTGCGCTCGATGCCGCCGCGCAGGAAACGTTTGACGTGCTCGTGAGCGACATCGGCCTGCCCGACGGCAGCGGGATCGATCTCATGGAAAAGCTGCGAAGCGATCGTCCGATCTTCGGGATAGCGCTGACCGGGTTCGGAATGGAAGACGATCTCCGGAAAAGCCACGAGGTTGGGTTCAATCATCACCTCGTTAAACCGGTCGACTTGAACCGGCTCGACGCGCTGATTCAGCAAGCCGATCTTGTTCCCGCAACGGTGTAGTTCCCGCGCTCTTTCGCCGCCTTTATTCGAAAGCGCTTGAGATTTATGATGAACTGCGTGCAAATTCTGCACGCACGGCCCGTATTCGAGAGACGCTTTACATGGGAAGAATCTTCTATTTTGTCTTGGGATTATTGACGGCGACCGGCGTGCTGGCTGCGCCAACCGTCGACGAAGACAAACCGCACGGCCGGGTTTGCCTCTCGCTCTTCGAACCTGGACCGCCCGAAAAAGAGGAAGCATTTCAGATTTCCGCTCCGGCTGGTGCCGGCAAAACTGTCCGCGCTTATGTCGACGCGAGCGACAAGTGCACCGTGCTGGTTGCCGCGATCACCAAAGATGGAAAGCTCCCCAACGGCTGGCGCCCGCAGCTATCGGAAGTACCAGGTGATTTCGAAGAAATCCTTTTGCCTACAGCGCCCGTGAAATGGGATTGGTCGACATCATCGGTCCCATTCGACTTCTACGTCCT
>DATILK010000444.1:0-2478 GCA_035476555.1 Chthoniobacterales bacterium
GACTTCCCAACTGTTTTGCACGCCGGGAAGATTATGGGAGGCGGTCTGAAAAGCGAATGCTTCTAGAGCAGACTCTTCCAGCGTGCGATCTGGGCGGCGACGTTTTCTGGTGACGGCGCGCCGATCGCCGTGCGTTTCGCCAACGACGCGCGGACGTCGAAGATCTTCAGCACGTCGTTCTGGAAAAGCGGTGAGATTTCCTGCATCTCGAGCAGCGATATGTTGTTCAACGCGCGTTTGGCCGCGACGGCGCGTGCGACCATTTTGCCGACCGCTTCGTGCGCCTCGCGAAACGGCGTTCCTTTCTTGACGAGATACTCCGCGAGATCGGTCGCGAGCAGGTTCGGATCGTTCGCGGCGTTCTCCATTGGGCCCGTGTGAATCGTGATCTCCGGCAACATCGCGGCGAAAGTGTGCAACGCGTCTTTCACCGTCGTGACGGAATCGAAGAGCGGCTTTTTGTCTTCCTGCAGATCGCGTTGATACGAGAGCGGCAATCCTTTCAACGTCGTGAGAATGGCCATCAAGTTTCCGTAAAGCCGTCCGGTCTTGCCTCGGGTCAGCTCAGCCATGTCAGGATTTTTCTTCTGCGGCATCAAACTGGAACCGGTCGAGAAGGCGTCGCTAAAACTGATGAAGCCGAACTCGGCGGTGCTCCAGAGAATCAATTCTTCGCTGAACCGCGAGAGATGCATACCGATGAGAGCGAGCCCAAAAAGAAATTCCGCGACGAAATCGCGATCGCCGACGGCGTCGAGACTGTTCTGGCTGAGCTTGGCGAAGCCGAGTTCCTGCGCGATCAATTCGCGGTCGAGAACAATCGTCGAACCGGCAATCGCGCCGGAACCAAGCGGCAGAACGTCCGCGCGTCGCGCGCAATCAACGATCCGGCCGTGATCACGCTCGAAAGCCTCGATGTGCGCTAAAAAATAATGACCGAGCACGATCGGTTGGGCGCGCTGGAGATGGGTGTAGCCGGGCAGGACCGTGTTCTGAAAACGTTCCGCCAGATTCAACAAGGCGCGCTGAAGTTCACGGAGCCGGGTGCAAATTCCGGCCGCTTCCGTTTTCACAAACAGCCGGAGATCGAGCGCTACCTGGTCGTTCCGGCTCCGGGCCGTGTGAATTTTTCCCGCGACCGCGGCGCCAATGCGTTTGGTCAACGCCGCCTCGATATTCATGTGCACGTCTTCGAGCGATCGTTCCCAGCGGAAATCGCCGGCCTTGATCTCGGCCTCGATCACGGTCAGCGCCGCTTCGATTTTTTCGTGCTCTTCCTTGGTTAGGATGCCGGCGGCGGCGAGCGCCTTCGCGTGCGCCAGCGAACCCTGGATGTCGTGCGGGTAGAGCCGCCAGTCGATCGAGACTGATTCGCTATACATCTGCGCCGCTTCGTTCGCGGGTTCGTCGAATCGTCCTTGTCGCATGATTATTCCTTTGCACGCTCGCGCGTCACGGTGACGGAAACAAATTCCACCTGAGGCAAAACGTATTTGCGCAACTCGACTGTGATCCGCCGAATTTCAAACGCTGCCAGCAAATGGGAGGCAAGCGCTTCGGCGAGGGTTTCGATAAGTTTGTCGCGGCGCTGTCCCACGAATTTTTTCACTTCCTCACAAACCGCGGCGTAATTCACTGCGCGTCCGACCTCATCTTTCAAATCACTGAAGGGACGAACCGGGAAAAGCGCGAGATTAAAGGTGAGCTTTTGCGCGGAAGCGCGCTCCTCGTCCGGCACGCCGATATGGGCGAGCACTTCGAGTTGCTCGATCCTAATCACGTCACTGTCGTATTCGGGATTTGTCTTCACGGTTCTACGGCGTTTTGGCTTGCCGGGTGTTACTAAAAAAAACGATCATCGGGGCAGAAAGCCCACCGAACCAATGAAAATTAATCTCAAAACAACTCTTAGCTCGCTCCTCACGGTTGTCTGCCTCTCACTTGGCACTGCCGCGACCGCTCACGCAGACTCCAACGATCTGTTCGTTTCTGTGAATGCTCCCGGGCCCAGCGCCACGCCCGGTGCGATCTACAAATACACTCCCGCTGGAACCCAAAGCACTTTCGTTTCCAGCATCAGCAAGCCCCGGGGGCTTGCGTTTGGCACTGCCGGCAACCTGTTTGTGTGCACGAACGCCGCCAGTTCAACTCCCACCACCGGCACAATCCTTCAGATCGCGCCCGATGGCACTACGACCACTTTCGCGACCGGATTTCCCGCGGACAAGTTTATCGAACAACTCGCGTTCGATGGAGCTGGCAATCTTTTTGTTAATTCCTCGGATCTCGCAGATCCGAACCTTGCGGGCACCGTGTTCAAAGTTTTGCCCGACGGCAGCGTGACGATATTCGGGACCGTACCTGGCCAGGGATTTGGTGTGGCCGTGGATAGCTCGGGCAATGTCTTCGCCGCCAGCGCCGGAACCGACCGGACCATTTACATGTTTACTCCAGCGGGCGTTCGCAGCGTTTTCGCCG
>DATILK010000445.1:0-2255 GCA_035476555.1 Chthoniobacterales bacterium
AATTGTTTCGTGCAATTGTCGGACGAGACCGCACTTTTTTAGCTTGAGATAAAACTCCGCGTCTTCGAGCAGCGGAATCTCCGGGTATCCGTTGATGCTCACAAAGGCATCGCGGCGGCAAAAAAATCCGCGATCGCCAAGAGGGACGCCTCGAAGAGCAACGAGCCCGTTCCCGATGGCATCGCGCACCCGATAAATCCAGCGGGGCGAATCGATCCGAAGTCGAAAGCATCCGCCGACGATCTTCGGATTCGCCAGCGCTTGCTCGATCGCGCGCACGGAAGAGCCGGCCACAATCGAGTCGACGTGAACGAACCAGAATACATCGCCGCCTGCCAGCCTGGCGCCCGCGTTCATCTGGGCGCCCCGACCCTTCGAGGATTGGATGGCTTTGTCCGCCAGCTCCCGTGCGATTTCAAAACTGCCGTCGTCACTGCCGCCATCAACCACCACGATCTCGCACGCCGGCACCACGGCGCGAACATGATGAAGAAATTGGGGCAGGGTCTTTTCCTCGTTCACCACTGGCACGATGAGGGAAATGCCCATTGTTTCCTTGCCTTGCCATCTTGCGGACAAGACAATCGGTCCGCAATGAAAACGAAAATCTTTTCCTTTGCGCTTCTCCTGCTCGGGCTGCGATCCCTTTGTTTTGCAACCGATGTTCCGGCCGGAATTAAGAACGATGCTTACGATCGTTTGCTGAAAAAATATGTAAACAGTCAGGGCCTCGTCGCGTACGAAAAATGGAAGGCCAGTGCCGAGGACATGGCGGCGCTCAACACTTATCTGGCGCAATTTGCCGCGGGCGGCAGCAAGGCCGGCGGCAATGAGCGCTACGCCTCGCTGGTCAACGCCTACAACGCCTTTGTCCTCCAATGGATCCTGCAAAATTATCCGACCGAAAGCATTTGGTCCCTGAAGGCTTCCTTTAAAGAGAAACGGCACAAGGTCGGGGGCGCGAACGTTTCCCTGAACGATATTGAGAACGATTCGCTGCGACCCGAATTCGGTTATCGCACCCACGCGGTCCTGGTTTGCGCGGCCCGCAGTTGCCCGCCCCTCCAGCAATCGGCTTACAGCGCCGGCGGACTCGACGAAGAAGCCGGGCGCGCCTATCGGACGTGGCTTGGCCGCACCGATCTAAACGAATTCATACCCGAGAAGCTTGAAGCGAACGTCTCCAGCATTTTCAAATGGTTCAAAGGTGATTTTGATAAGGCGGGGGGCGCACAAGCGGTGATGGCAAAATACGCGCCGGCCCCGGCGAAGTCGCACCTGGAAAAGTCGGAGTGCAAGATCAGCTACAAGGACTACAACTGGGGCTTGAACGATCAGGGGTCGCACGGGCGGAACTTCAAGATCTCCGTTTTCGATTATTTCCATTGATGGGCCGATGACCGCTCCGGCGAAAGGCGAGGGGATTTACAACGTCGTCGTTATCGGGGCGGGCACAGCCGGGCTGGTGACGGCAGCAGGAACAGCCGGCCTCGGCGGACGCGTTGCGCTGATCGAGCGCAACAAAATGGGGGGCGATTGTTTGAACTTCGGATGTGTTCCGAGCAAAGCGCTCATTTCCTCCGCGCGTTTGATTGACAAGATAAGGCGCGCCGAGGCGTGGGGACTGAGCCGGATGGAAGCGCAATTCGATTTCAACGAAGTCTTCGCGACGATGCGCGAACGTCGGGCCCGGATCGCGCCGAACGATTCGCAGGAGCGTTTCGAATCCCTCGGCGTCGATGTCTTTCGCGGGCAGGCCAAATTTGAGTCGCCAGACTCGGTCCGGGTCGACGACCAGATTTTGCGCGCGAACAATTTCGTCATCGCGACCGGGACCCGCACGGCCGTTCCGCAAATCGATGGCATCGACTCGGTGCCCTATTTCACAAACGAGACCATTTTCGATGAACTAACATCGAAGCCGGAAAGTCTGATCGTTCTCGGCGGCGGACCGATCGGCTGTGAGCTGGGACAAACGTTCAATCGTCTCGGCGTTCGCACGACTATCGTCCAACGCGGGCCGCGGCTCTTGCCGCGGGAGGATCCCGAGGTCGCTGAATTTCTGGAGAAAAATCTCACCGCCGAAGGCATCTCCATCGTGACCAACGCTGAAGCCAAAACAGTCCGAAGCGACGGCGAAATCACAATGTCGATCTCGCGCCAGGACGGCAGCGCCACGGAAATCTCGGCGGCTGCTCTTCTCATTTGTTCCGGACGCCGGCCCAACCTCGAGGGTCTCGGCCTCGATGCGATTG
>DATILK010000446.1:0-2635 GCA_035476555.1 Chthoniobacterales bacterium
CGGCACGACCGGCGCGCCGGTGCCCGATCATCTTCAAAGCGTCGCTGTCCTTATCGGCATCGATTACATGCACAACGACGATGTGGGCGCCTTCATCCAGATCAAGCCCGGCATCTACACCCAGGATAATTTCGACAGCGCCGCGTTCGACGTGCCCATCACCTTGGGACGGATCTTCGTCCTGCAGGACGACCATTTGTACATGTTTGTCGGCGCAAACGCCGCCTTTCTCCGCGGGCGTTTCCCAGTGATCCCGCTCGCTGGCTTGATCTGGATGCCGAACGACCAATGGAAAGTCGTCGGAATGCTGCCGGAACCGCGCGTGATTTATTCGCCTAACGACAAGTGGGATTTCTGGGCCGGCGGCGAATTAACCGGCGGCTCTTTTCGGACGAACCGCAACAACACGATCGTGCCGGCAAAGTTGAACGGCGCGCAGGTGGATTATTCAGAGTACCGCGTCGGCGCCGACGTTATTTATTCACCGGGCAACAACATGTCGTTCGATCTCGGCGCCGGGTATGCGATCCGGCGCGAGTTCGATTTTCATCGCGCCGACATCCGCTACAAAGCCGACGGCGCGCCGTACCTGCGGCTGGAGTTCAAAACGAAGTTCTAGTTTCTTACTGTTCGATCCGCCTCAGCAACAACACCGCGCCGACAAAGGTCACGATAACGCCGGCAAAGAGCGTGATCAGATCCGCGGCGTAAAATTCAATTCCAGCGCGGTAGAGATTCACCAACCGAAACGCGCGGCAGAAGTGAGTCAGCGGAAATAATTCCGAAATGTAGCGGATCGGCTGTGGCAATTGCTCGAGCGGAGCGAACGCGCCGGAAAGAACAAAGACCGGCAATAAGAAAAAAACCGAGAACTGGATCGCCTGCGTTTGGGTGCGCGAAATCGCCGAGATCAACAAGCCCAGGCCTAACGAGCAGAGCAGAAACAGAAAACAGATCACGGCGAGCGCGCCCCAGTCGTTGAACTGGACCTGGAAATGCCAGGCGCTCAGCAAAATGATAACGAGGATCAAGACAATCGAGATGGCGAGATACGGCAGCACTTTGCCGAGAACGATCTCGCGCCGGCGCAACGCCGTGACCATTAACTGAAACAGGGTGCCGGCTTCTCGCTCGCGCGCGAGCGTGGACGCCATGAGCGTCACGGTGATGAGCTGCAAGATCAACCCGATCACGCCGGGCACGACGTAATCGATGAAGCGGGTCTTCGGGTTGTAGAGAATTTTGTGCTCGGTCGTCCATGGCTCCATCATGGAGGTGAATTGTTTTCGCACTTCGACCGGAAGTTTTTTCGCGAGATCGAAAACGTTTTCGGGCAAGGCATCGATCATCACCTGGCGCTCGCTGAGTTGAAAATCGCCGAGCGTTTTCTGGACGCTGCCTTCGAGCTGTTCGGCCGTGTTCGTGTCGCTGCCATCGAGATAAAGCTCGAGCGGCTTCGGCGCGCCGGTCGCGATGCTGTCGCTCCATCCTCGCGGAATGATGAGCGCGGCCTGGACGCCGTGGCCGAGCAGGTCCGATTCATCGGTGACGGACGGCGGCTGCGTTTGCCACGCGAATGTTTTGTTCGAAAGGACCTGCTCCATGAAACGGAGAGCGCGCTCGGTTTGATCGCGATTGATGAGAAGCGCCGGCACGTTTGTCATCTCACCGGCTTCAAAGGCGTGCCCGAAAACGAGCGTGAAAACCGGCGGCAAAATCAGCAGCAGGACGAGGACGCGCCGGTCGCGATAGATGTGGAGAAACTCCTTGTAAGCCACGCTCAAAATGGCGCTGATGGATCGCCGGTTCATGTGGATTTGAGCAACGCGTCGTAGCCTTGCGAGTAAGCGGTGAAAACGTCTTCCATGTCCGGCTCGACCCAACGGTGGCCGCGCCAATTCAAATCGGCGAACGGCCAATCGCGCTGCCAGTCGTTCACCAGCTTTTCGGCATCGACCGCGTAGAGACGCAGGCTGCCACTGCGCAAAGAGACGCCGAGAATTCCCGGCACTTCGCGTAACCGGACGAGCGCCGGCATGACTGGCTCCACGTCGATCTCGAGCAGCTTCGCCTGAAAACTTTCCTTCAAACCGCGCGGCGGCGCTTTCGCCAGGAGCCGGCCTTCCTCGATAAAACCCACTTCGGTACAGCGCTCCGCTTCATCCATGTAATGCGTCGTGACGAAGATCGTGATCCCTCGATGGCTCAGATCGTAGAGCAAATCCCAGATCTGTTGGCGATGAACCGGGTCGAGGCCGGAGGTGGGCTCGTCCAGAAAGAGGAGCGGCGGATCGTGCACGAGCGCGCAGGACATCGCCAGCATCTGGCGCATCCCGCCGGAAAGTTCGCCGGCCATCGCGTGCCGTTTTCGTTCGAGATCCGTCAACTTCAACAATCGTTCCTCGCGTTCCGGGATTTCGTTCCGTGGGACGCGACTCGCGCCGGCGAAGAACCGGATGTTTTCCTCGACCGTCAAATCGCGGTAGAGACTGAAACGCTGCGCGACGTAGCCAAATTGGGTGCGCGCCTGATGCCGTTCCCGCCAGACGTCCATTCCCGCAATTTCGGCGCGGCCACTGGTCGGATGCACGAGGCCACAGAGCATCCGGATCGTCGTCGTCTTGCCGGCGCCGTT
>DATILK010000447.1:0-2840 GCA_035476555.1 Chthoniobacterales bacterium
CGCCCTGCGCTCGACATCACAACTGGCGTGGTCGACGAAGCGATGGATTTGCTTCGCGCCGAATGCCAAAAGCTGTAGCTGGGATCGCTGATCCCGGCCCGCCTTCACATGGAAACCGGTCCGTTATTTAAAACACTCGGAATCGCCGCCGATAATCCCGGCGTCTTCAATGGCGATTGGTCGGGCAGCGGACCGGTCATCGAAAAATTTTCGCCGATCGACGGCAAACTTTTGGCGCGCGTGCGCACGGCAACCGACGCCGAGTACGACCAGACCATCGCGCGCGCACAAGAGGCGTTCGAAAAGTGGCGCGTCACGCCGGGGCCGGTCCGCGGCGAAACAGTGCGCCAACTCGGGAATGCTTTGCGCGACTTGAAGTCGGAGCTCGGACAGCTCGTCACGCTCGAATCGGGCAAAATCATTGCGGAAGGCGAAGGCGAAGTGCAGGAGATGATCGACATCTGCGATTTCGCCGTCGGTCAATCGCGGATGCTTTACGGCCTAACGATTCAATCCGAACGGCCCAATCATCGCCTGATGGAGCAATGGCACCCGCTCGGTCTGGTCGCGATCATCTCGGCTTTCAATTTTCCAGTCGCCGTCTGGTCGTGGAATGCGGCGCTCGCAGCGATCTGCGGCGACGCGACGATTTGGAAGCCGTCGGAAAAAACGCCGCTGACGGCCATCGCGGTCATCAAAATTGCCGAACGCGTTTGCCGGGAAACGGGCGCGGACCCGGCGCTGTTTTCGCTTTTGATCGGCGACGGACCATCGATCGGAAAGAAGCTCGCTACCGACCGGCGAATTCCGCTCGTCTCAGCTACCGGTTCGACCCGCATGGGTTTCGACGTGGCGAAAGAAGTGCACGGCCGGCTCGGTCGCACGGTGATGGAACTCGGTGGCAACAATGCTTTGATCGTGGCGCCGACCGCGGATCTCGACATGGCGACGAACTCGATCTTCTTCGGCGCCGTCGGGACGGCCGGACAGCGTTGCACGTCGACCCGACGAATCATCGCGCACGAATCGATCGCGGATGAAGTGCGTGGCCGGCTGCTGGCGGCCTACAAATCGGTGAACATCGGAAACCCACTCGATCGCAAGACGCTCATGGGTCCGCTGATCGACCAGGCATCTCGTGAGAACGTCCAGCGCTCGATCGAGCGCGTGAAAAGCGAGGGCGGTGAAATCCTCTACGGCGGCGAGAAACTGGACGGCGAGAATTTTCCCGGCGGTTGTTACATGAAACCATGCCTCGCGAGGGCGCGGCCCGATTTCGAGATTGTTCAGGAAGAAACCTTCGGGCCGTTGGCGTATTTCATGACCTATCGCGATTTCGACGAAGCGCTCGCGATCCACAACGGCGTGACCCAGGGGCTGAGCTCTTCAATTTTCACGAACGACATGCGCGAGGCGGAGAAATTCCTGAGCGCGGCGGGCAGCGATTGCGGCATTGCCAACGTGAATACCGGGACGAGCGGTGCGGAGATCGGCGGCGCGTTTGGCGGCGAAAAAAATACTGGCGGCGGCCGCGAAAGCGGAAGCGATGCCTGGAAAAATTACATGCGCCGCCAGACCAACACGATTAACTTTTCGCGGGAACTTCCGCTCGCCCAGGGCATCCAGTTCGGCGCAGGCGAGGGGAGCGCGACGGCCTAAGCAACTGTAAAACGCCGGCGTTTGTTGGCAGCGCGGAAAAGCCGGACGAGGAATAACCCCGAACCGAGTAGAAGCGCCAGCCCGCCGACGGCCACAGCTGCTCCGAAGAGGAGACGCATATTCGCCCTGTGAAACCAAAGCATTCCGAAATCCCCCGACAGACCGATGACTGCAATCGTTACTCCTATCACGAGGGTGATCACGGCCGCAAAGATCATGAGGCGGGAGGCAGCAGAGAATTGGCACCGGCGACAGTATTGATCGACAATCCAGGCGACGGCGAGTGTTAGCGCGGACCAACAAATCCAGATGAGCCGTTGAATCTGCTGCTCCCTCGCCATTTCATCATGGATTTCCGCAAAACTCTCAGGGATCCGGCCGGATGCGAAGATGGGCAATCGCCCGAGAACCGACAGCAGATCGTTGAGTTGATTTTCGTTCGGGGCGTTCGCCCAAACGTCGGCCTTTAGCCACAATCCATCGACCTCAATAATTCCTTCCTGAGTTATCGAACTGTCGGACTCCACGGTGCGCTGCCATTTCATCGAAAAACGGCCAAGCCGGGATTTCACCGTGCTCTGACCAGGTGGCAGCTTTTGCGGGAAACCACCAAGGTAAAACCCGACCGACCCGGACAGCGGAGCATTCGCTTTTCCATGATAGACTTCGAAATCCGGGCCATGCACCACTCGCCACGTGAATTGTTCTGCGGGTACGGGACCAAGAAGGGCGGACAATTCCTTTTCAGGGACCGGTTTTCCATCCTGGCCGCTTGCGCTGGAGAGGCCAATGATAGCAAGCGCAAGCAGAACAATTGTGAACCTGGGAGTGAAACGCATGGGACGGAGTGTGAACGAAAATAGCGGCGAACGACAAGTCGGCGATGAGCGCGACCGTGTAATCCGGGGTAGCGCACGCGTCTCGCGTGTTGGCCTCGGTGTCTCGCCGAGGCGAACTTGGCGAAACCGTTGAAAGATAGATCAATGCCGCTAATCTAGAATAACGCGACAGAAAGTTAGAGATAGCGGGACGCCATCGCCAGCACGCGAGACGCGTGCGCTACCCAATGGACCTATGACCACGACAACTCTCGACCCAAGTCAGGCCGCGACTGCGGCGGAGAAGCGATTCGAATGGCCGCTTTGTTACGACGCGGAGAACTTCATTCTCGAGCGCATCGA
>DATILK010000448.1:0-1677 GCA_035476555.1 Chthoniobacterales bacterium
ACACTTCATACGCGAAATCGACGTGGCCGGGTGTGTCGATCAGGTTCAACATGTAATCCTGACCGTCTTCGGCGCGAAACGCCATTGTGACCGGATGCGCCTTGATGGTAATCCCGCGCTCGCGTTCGAGGTCCATCGAATCGAGCAGTTGATCCTGTTTGTCGCGCTCGTGAATGGTGCCGGTGCGCTCGAGCAATCGATCCGAGAGCGTCGTCTTCCCATGATCGATATGCGCGATGATGCAGAAATTTCGGGTCAGCTCGATCGACATAAAGCGGTGCACTATGGGGGCGCGCCCGGGACGGGTCAATGCGCGCAGCCTTTGCGCGCGCTCTTCCTCTTCCTCTACTCTTGCTCTCGGGAGACTCCTAATATCAAATCGCACCATGCCGAAGCTGACGATCCGCACCGAAGCCGGCGAATCGGTTTCCCACGATCTCGTCGAGGAGACTTACACGATTGGCCGATCGCCGGAGAATTCGATTCAACTCGATGACACTTCGGTCTCGGGCCGGCACGCGGAGCTGGCGGTAGTCGCGGAGAGTTGTTATCTCAAGGATCTCGGGTCGACGAATGGCACGCTCGTTAACGGGCAGGCTGTTACCGGAGTGCAATTGCGCGCCGGCGACCGGATCCGGTTCGGTAAAGTCGACGCTTCTTTTGAGTGCGACGTATCCGGCGGCGCCGAACCGTTGCCCGAGCGTGAGGAAGCCGCGACTCGCCCGGCCGATTCCAGTGCGCGCCCCGCGGATTTCGCAAACGCTTCGCCATTCCAAGGGCGGAAAACAAAAAAAAATCCGGCGCGCACCGCTGTCTATGCCGCCGTCGCTTTGGCGCTTCTCGCTTTCTTCGCCAGCCTGATCGCGCTCGCGTTCATGAAGCCGCCGGCGTTCTGACTTGGTTGACGCCCGGGTTTAGGCTCGACATTCCGGCGGCATCGAGCGCATTCTGGGGTCATACCCGAACCACCAAGCCATATGAAATCTGTTTCAAAAATCCTGGCCGGATCCCTGACGTGCGCGGCCTTTGTTCTGCCATACCCCACTGCGATCGCCGCAAGTTCAAAGGAAGCGAAAGTTACTCAAATCATCCACGAGGTGAAGCTTCTTCCGTCAGACGCGGCCGCGCGCGACGCTTCGTTGAACGACAGAGTTTCGGAAGATACAGGAGTGAAGACCGGCGGCGATTCGCGTTCGGAATTAACTTTCCCCGATCTCACGATCACTCGCCTCGGCGCGAACACGATGTTCAGTTTCAACAAATCCGGTCGGACGGCGAAGGTGGATAGCGGCTCGATTCTCCTGCGCGTTCCAAAGGATTCCGGCGGCGGAACGATCCGAAGCAGCGCTGTGACTGTCGCGATCACAGGAACGACGGTGATTTTCGAAGGAAGCCGCGGCGGCCGGAACAAACTCTACACCTTGGAAGGATCGGCCAAAGTCGCGCTGAAGAGTAAGCCGAGTGATTGGCGAAAAGTCCTCGGCGGCCAAATGCTCGACGTTCCACCGGGAGCAACGACTCTGCCGATGCCGGTCAACTTCGATGTAAACCAGTTGATGCGGACTAATCCACTCATCACAGATTTCAAGCCGCTTCCGAGCGCGCCGCTCATCATGGCGGTCTCGCAGCAACCGCCCCCACCGCCCCCACCGCCCTCTTACAGCGGCCCGAACATCT
>DATILK010000449.1:0-5220 GCA_035476555.1 Chthoniobacterales bacterium
GGCCCTGGATATCCAGTCCCAGCGCTATAGGGAATCACCGTGAACGCGCTGCTGGTGGTCCAATTTGAAATTGCAACGTGCGCGCCGGTTGGCGAACCAGCGTCCGCGTCTCCATTCCCGTTTACGATCAGGTTGACGCCATACGAGAATGCGCTTGCCCTCTGCGGGACAAGACACAGAAGCGCAACCAGAGCCAGGCTTCCCGTTAACACTCGATGCTGGACCACAGCCGTCGAGCGTTTTCCAGTTTTTGCGTTATTCATTGGTGCGACTCTTTTAGTTAGTCAGTCTCCATGTGAGTAATGCGGAAGTCGGACTTCGAAACGGACAATTATTTTTGGGGATGAAAAATGGAATTGGTTCGCCTCTTCCAGAGTCTCGACAGAGGATCGCGCGCGTGAAAATCAACGCCGCGATTTGTTGCCGGGTTTTCCTCGCAAACTGTTTTTTTGCCTTCGCGGCGGCGCAGAAAGCTTCCGCCCAGGGACCTGCGCCGTCGCCGCTTCTTTCCCCGGCGCCCATTCTGCAACCGGCAGCGCCCATGCCGGAACTCGCTCTCGCTCATGAATTGACGAAGCCCGATCTCGAGGCGTTTCTCGACGCCCTGATCCCCGCGCAACTTCAGAATCGCGACATGGCTGGCGCGGTCATCGCGGTCGTCAAAGATGGCCAGGTTTTGCTCGCGAAAGGTTACGGCTATGCCGATTTCGCGGAGAAAAAACCGGTCGTTGCCGACAAGACTCTCTTTCGTCCGGGTTCGATTTCGAAAACCCTTACGGCGATCGCTGTCATGCAATTGGTCGAGCAGGGAAAACTCGATCTCGACCGCGACGTCAACGATTACCTGGACTTCGCGATCCCCAAAACCTACCCGGAACCGATCACTCTTCATCGCATCCTCACTCACACCGCGGGATTTGAGGAGACGTTGAAAAATCTTTTCGTTCCAAGCGCGCGCGAGATGCGACCGCTGCGCGACTATCTCGTCACTGCCATGCCGGCGCGGATTTTTCCGCCGGGCAAAATCCCGTCGTACTCGAATTATGCGCTCACCCTGGCGGGTTACATCGTCGAGCGCGTTTCCGGTGAACCTTTCGAGAAATATGTCGCCGCGCACGTCCTGGCGCCGTTGAAGATGGACCGCTCGACGTTTGTCCAACCTTTGCCCGAAGCGCTCGAACCAAACATGTCGCGCGGTTACCTCGCCGCCTCGCAGGGTGGGCGCGCGTTTGAATTCGTGACGGCCGCTCCGGCCGGTGCACTCTCCGCCACCGGGACGGACATGACCCGTTTGATGCTTGCGTTGCTAGGCGAGGGGACTCTGGAAGGCGCGACGATCCTCAAACCCGAAAGTGTGCGCGCGATGGAGGCGCGCCAGTTCGAGCTGCATCCCGATCTCCACGCGATCGGCTGGATCCTCATGGAATATTCGATGAACGGCCAACGCATCGTCGGCCACGGCGGCGACACAATTTTTTTCCATAGCGATATGATCCTCATGCCGGACGCGCGCGTCGGCCTGTTCATCTCCTATAATAGTGCGGGCTCGCGTCCCGGTGGCGGACGAACCGAAGTCATTCGGGCCTTTGTGAATCGTTATTTTCCCGAGCCCGTTACCGCCACGCCGGCGATCGATTTGAAAACGGCGCAGGCCGATGGGCAGGCGGTGAGCGGTGTTTACCTCGGGAGTCGTCGCGCCGATTCCACTCTGTTGAAGGCGATGGCTGTACTCGGTCAGGCCGCGGTCAGCAGCGATGAGAAAGGCGTCTTAACGATCGAAGGCGTCCAAAATCCGCGCGGCGGATTGAAACAATGGCGCGAGATCGGCCCCTTGGTCTACCGCGAAATCGACGGTCCTGATGTGATCGCGTTCCGCCGGGATGCCAACGGCGTCGTGACCGAAATGTTGCCGGCGATGCCGATTCAATTGTCCCAACGCGTGACCGGTCTCGCGAACAAGAAGATTCTGGTCCCGCTTTTGGCAGTGAGTCAAAGCGTGCTCGTACTGACGTTGCTTCTCTGGTCCGTCGCAGCGCTGGTTCGGAAACGTTATGGCCGTCCGCTCTATGCCAAACCGCTGGATCGTTTGTGGTACATTCTCAGCCGGCTCGCGTGCCTGCTTCAGATTCTTTTCGTCGCCCTGATTCTGGTTCCGCTCAGTCTCGCCGATAAAAACATCGGCTTCATTGGCGACGGTATCGACCCGTTTCTGCGCATCGCGCACCTGCTCGGCTGGCTGGCCGTCGCCGGCCTGGTGGTTATCGCGTTCACTGCCATTAAATCGTGGCGAACACCGGAGCTGGGCTGGTGGGCCCGCGTCCATGCGACGCTCCTGTTTTTGGCCAGCGCGATCTTCCTCTCCTTCGCCTGCTGGAGTCACCTCCTGGCGCCATCGCTAAAATTTTGACTGGCCCGCCGCGCTCTAAAAACTTTTCTTAGAATATCGCGGAGAAGATTCGCAAATAGCGAACCATCTGCTTATTGTATTGGCGCGTTCTTTCTCCCTAATCCCCTTGAAGATTCACCGCTGGTCGTCTCGCTCTCCCGCTTCTTCGCCTTAGCCATGATCCCTAACCAAACAACAAACCTACTAATAATGAACATCCAAAAATGGAAACTCGCGCTCAGCGTCGCGGCGCTTCTTGCCCTTAACACCAGCCTGGCTCACGCGGCCACCTGCTCTGTTCCCTCCGTCTCGTATCCCACGATCCAATCGGCGGTGGACGACACCAGCTGCACGATCGTCAACGTGGCTCCCGGCATTTATGCCGAGAATATTTTCATCGCTCGCTCGCTCACCTTGAACGGCGCCCAGGCTGGCCTGCCGGTCGCAGGCCGCATTTCTGGCGGCCCGGGCGAATCGACGATAGTCGGTGCGAATCCCACCGGTTCCGTCGCCGTCGTCACGATGAACGCCTCGAATGTCACCGTGGACGGCTTCACCTTAAGAAATCCGGTTACCTCCGGCGCCGCCATCGGCATCCAGCTCAAATCGGTCGCCACTTACGCGACCATCAGAAACAATATCGTCGATGGGATCGACACGGCGGATCCCGCCGGCGTTGCCGAAGCGATCTTCATCGAAGGCGGCAGCTTTTCCGCCTTGATCGAGCAGAACCTGCTCGAAAACATTAGTAGCACTCAATCCACGCGTGGGTTCTTGATGGGCGACGGGAATCCCGCGAATCCGCTGAGCCCGATGACCATCCAGAACAACACCATCACCGGAGTCACCAGCACCAATGGCGGAGCTTATGGCCTGTTGCTGGTCAACCCTCTGGACAATGCCGGTCTCTTTATTTCGTCCAACGATTTTGGCAATTTGGAAGGCAGCACGCTCGTCCACGGTTTGAGTTTCGAAAGCACGACCAGCTCTATGAGTGCCAGTAGTAATAACTTCACGAACCTGATCGGCCCGACGACGGACAACAAAGCGATCTGGTTCAGCGCTGACGACCCCGATGTTTACCGCACCGATGTTAGCGGCAGTAACTTTAACCTCACGGTCGCCTCTTATGGCGTGGCCATCGATCCGAGTGTGAATGTAGGCGGTAACTTCGTGAATGCGGGATGCTGCTGGTGGGGCAGCGCGGATGGGCCAGGCCCAGTCGGCCCAGGACATGGAGCTCGAGTCAGTCCGAATGTCTTGTATCCAGGATGGCGCCTGGCTCCGGCCCCTGTCGGCGGTTGCGTGGGCACCAATGTGCCGACCACCGAAGCTCAATGCAAAAATGGCGGTTGGACGACAGCGGCCCACCCGGATGGCAGCCCCTTTAAGAACCAGGGCGATTGCGTTCAGTTTGTGAACAACGGCAAGTAACGCGCCGCTTCATTTCGACTGGGAAAGGCGGCTGGTCTTCAGTCGCCTTTCCTTTTTCGGGACACGCGGCGAAAGTTGCGCGCTGTGAAACTTTCGCTCGCGAAACGCTGGGACCTTTTCCGATACGGGCCGACCGGACACCGCTTCGAGTTCGTTCGTCGGATCGAAGAAGCCCTGCGCACGCACGCGACGCCGGCGAACCCGCGCTACTTCGACGTCGGCGAATTCAGGAACTGGGAGCAATTCGAAATCAAATATCGCCAGCTCGCAGAAGAGCTCGGCCATCCGGGAAAAATCCCGGCGCCGGGCGAAGTGGATTTTCTTCACTCCATGGTCGATCTCGACGATGTCCGTTATCCCGGCGGCATCGGTTCGCGCGATTATTTTTTTCTCACCTGCCTCTGCAGCATTCTCGCGCCGAAACGCGTCATCGAGATCGGCACGCTGACTGGCTTTTCCACCGCGATCATTGCCGCTGCGATCTATCACCAGCACGGCATCCGCGACGCGATCACCGTTGAAACCATCGATGCCGACACTCATTGCATCATTGATAAATCTCGCCCGATCGGTTTCGAAATTCGCGAGCTCATTCCTGACCTCGTCGCGACAGTCCGCATCCATACCGGCCGCGAATCCGATTTAGTGCGCGACATCGCAGCGCCCGGCGAATTCGGTCTTGCCTTCATCGACGCCGACCATCGCCATCCGTGGCCCTTGCTCGACGTCCTTCGTCTCGCGCCCTACATCCAGCCGCGCGGCTGGATTGTGTTGCACGACATCCAGCTCGGCAGCCACGGCCAGGCCGAACGCGCCGCCGGCAAATCCCTCGAAGCCGGTACGCCTTACGGCGCCGAATGGCTCTTCGAGCGCTGGCCCTTTCGCAAGATCCGTTCGTTCCACATCGGCGCCATCGAGCTCCCGCCGCGCAGCGACGCGCTCATTCCATTCGCGCTCGATTTAATCAACCAGCCGTTCGAAGTAACCGGCGATACCGCGAAGCGAGTTCGGCGCGCTGTATACCGCAGCTTCAATGATTTGGTCTAACTCGGCCCCTGGCGTGACAAATGAGCGAGAATCACAGACCGCCCCCTTTTGCTTTTGCGCTGCGAAATAAAAAGTTCTTGTCAGAGTTTTTGCGATTCACTCTACTTGGCCCGTATGAAGCCCTCCTTCCTCCTGGGAATGGTCTTGGCGGCCACGCTTCCGATCCTGCCAGCCGCGCCGCCGAGTCCACCGGCGATTGAGATGATCGCGACCAATGGCGGAGGTGAGGAAAAACATTTCGTCAGCCAGAACGGCTTCATCGGGCAGCTCGTAGTCAACCAGAACCAGGTGGTCCCGGTAACTCTCAAATTCCCGAGCGACAAAGCGGGAATGCCAGTCGTGCTCACGTCGAT
>DATILK010000450.1:0-2950 GCA_035476555.1 Chthoniobacterales bacterium
GCTCGAAGAAGGATTAAACGCGCTGACGAAACGGCTCGAGCCCGGCGCGCGCATCGCCGTCATCACTTTCCACTCGCTCGAAGATCGGATCGTCAAGAATTTCTTCCGTGATCGGAGCCGCGAATGGCTGGATCGCCCGGAATGGCCCGAGCCGCGGCGCAATCCTGATTACATGCTTCGCCTCGTCACCGACAAACCGGTCGAGCCGGGCGAGAACGAACAGCGAAACAATCCGCGGTCGCGCAGCGCCAAGTTGCGCGTCGCCGAAAAAATCTGATGCACGCGCCGCGCCGAAAGACTTTCAATTCCGTGAACGCGGCCTCGCTCGCGCGCTGGATCGTGCTCACCGGTTTTTTGGCGTTGACCGGATTGATTTACGTTTACCTGACGCTGCAGCTCTATCATCTCGGCGATCACAAAAAGGCGCTCGAAAACGACCTGACGAATCTGCGTTCGCAGAATGATGTCGCGAGCGTCCAAATCGCGGCGCTCACTTCGCGCTCCGCGTTGCAGCGCCGGCTCAAGGAAGGCTATTTAAAAATGATCCCGATCGCCGAGCAAAGCATCGTGCGATTGAACGCACCGCGGCCAGCACGCGTCGAGGACGCAGTCCAACCGGTCTCGAACAAACGTCCCGGCAGATGAAGTGGAACAGCCGGATTCGTTGCGCGCTCGTCTGTCTTTTCTTTACCGCTCTTTTTAGCCTCTTCTCATTCCGGCTCGTCTACCTCCAGATGATCAAGCACGACGAGTACGCCGGGCTCGCCGCGGAAAAGCACGTTTATAAGCAGCTGATTTTCGCGGAGCGCGGCTCGATCCTCGACGCGAATAACGAAGTCCTCGCGCACAACACTCCGGTCGAGACAGTCGTGGCTGACGCGACTCACATTAATAATCGCGACGCCGTCATTCCGATTCTGCGGGTCGCGCTAGATCTGCCCGCGGACGAATTGGCGGAAAAGCTGGACGGCGACCGGCGCTACATCGTGTTGAAACGCGAGGTGCCGATCGCGGCCGCGAACGCGCTTCGGGAAAAATTGCGCGCGGCAAATCTGCGCGGAATTTATTTCGAACGCGACACGACTCGGATTTATCCCAACGGCTCAATGCTGTGCCACGTTATCGGGTTCACCGACTTCGAGCATCGCGGGATCCAGGGCGTGGAATCGTCGATGGAAGAATATCTGCACGGGCAGGACGGATATCGTTTCATCGAACACAACCGGGCGGGACAGGAGATTGTCCTTTATCGCGGGCAGGAACGCGCGCCGCGCGACGGTTACCAGGTGCACCTGACGGTCGATCTGAATTTGCAGAACATCGTCGAGAACGAAATCGACGCGGCGGTCCGCGAATATTCGCCGCAAAAAGCGACGATCATCCTGATGCGGCCGCAGACCGGTGAAATTCTGGCAATGGCGAACCGGCCGAATTTCGATTTGAACGAGCGCTCGGAAGCGAAGCCGGAACAAATGAAGAATCGCGCCATCATCGACATGATGGAGCCGGGCTCGACGTTCAAAATCGTTTCCGCAGCCGCGGCCTTGAATGAAAAGAAGGTGCGCCCCGACACGACGATCTTTTGCGAGAACGGCCTCTGGAATTTCGGCGGGACGCCGCTCCACGATCACAAAGCGTATGGCCAGTTGAGCGTCCAGGATATTCTCGTGAAATCGAGCAACATCGGCGCGGCCAAGCTCGCGCTCTCCATCGGCGAACAGAAGTTCTACGAGTACATTCGGCGGTTCGGGTTCGGGGATCGAACCGGGGTCGAATTGCCCGGCGAAATTTCCGGCGTGATTCGGCCGCCGCAACACTGGAGCAAGATTTCCATTACCCGCATCCCGATGGGGCACGAAGTTGGCGTCACGCCATTGCAGATGGCAGTCGCGATGGCGACGATCGCGAACGGCGGAAAGCTCGTCACGCCGCGCATCGTGAAATCGATCACGACCGAGGACGGCAAAACGATCACGACGTTCTCGCCCACGATATTGCGCCAGGTTATTTCGCCGGAAACAGCGGCCCAGGTCGGAAATGCTTTGCGCGGGGTGGTGAGCGATCGCGGCACCGCCGCGGCCGCAGCGGTGCCGGGTTTCACGATCTCCGGCAAAACCGGCACCGCGCAAAAAGTCGATCCGCACGGCGGATACGAGCATGGAAAATATGTAGTCTCGTTTTGCGGCTATCTTCCGGCCGATCATCCGGAATTCGTCGGGATCGTTGTCCTGGACGACGCGAAGACGGCGAATCCGGAATTGAATTACGGCGGCCTCGTCGCGGGCCCGATCTTTGCGCGCATCGCCGAGAAAGCGGCGCGCTATCTCGATCTCCAGCCGCATGAAGACATTGGCAAAACGTCCGCCGGACGAGTGGCCGCAACCAATGCACCGCACCGTTGAGCGCGCTGCGCCCGTTTGACCATTTCGCATGCAGCTCAAAACACTCGTCGCCGCCGTTACCCCACGCCAAATCATCGGCCCACTTGATCGCGTCGTGGAAAGCATCGCGTATGACTCGCGCCGTGTGCAGAGGAACGGTCTTTTCGTCGCATTGCGCGGCGAAAAAAGTGACGGCCACCAATTCATCGATCAGGCCATCGAAAAAGGCGCCACGGTCATCGTGACAGAGCGAGAGGTCCAAACCCCTCGCGCTACCTGTGTGGTGGTCGAGAACACTCGGTCCGCCCTGGCCGACCTGGGCGCGAATTTTTTTCAACAACCGGCGCGCCGGTTAAAGCTCGCCGCGGTCACGGGCACGAACGGGAAAACGACCACGACGTTTTTGATCAAACACATTTGCGAAAAGGCCGGGCTGCGCTGCGGATTGCTCGGGACCGTTCGTTATGAAATCGCGGACCGCGTTCTGCCGGCGGTGCGCACGACGCCGGAGTCGCTCGACGTTTACGATTTGCTGGCGCAGATGGTGAACGCCGGATGCAAAGCGGCGG
>DATILK010000451.1:0-1609 GCA_035476555.1 Chthoniobacterales bacterium
GCTGCAGGAGCTGCGGCCCGATACGTTTTGTCTCCATAAAAGCTGGGGGTTCGGCCGCGTGGCCGAGTGGAACCTGCTTCTTAACCAGATCCTGATCGATTTTCCGGGCAAGAAATCACACCCGATGCAGCTGGCTTACGCGGCCGAGAATGTGACGCCGTTGAGCGCCGAACATTTTCTCACCCGCAAGGCGACGGACCTGGCGGGGATCAAGGAAATGTTGAAGAAAGATCCGGCGGCCGTGGTTCGTAATATTCTCGAGAGCCTCGGCGGTTCGGGAACCGTGCAGCAGATCAGTCAGATGATGATCGGCGATCTGTTCAACGAAGCGGAATGGAAACGTTGGTGGAGCTCCACGACAAAAGCGCTGAAGAAAGACGGTTTCTTTCATCTGCCAGCGAAAAAGACCGAGCCTATCCAGTTGCGCGGGGAAAAAGTTTCGCGCGCGAATGAGCTGATCGCGTTTTTCGACCAAGCGCGCCAGCCGAAGGAGCAGGTCGCCGCGCTCGATCAAATCATCAAGTTCCACAACGAATTCGAGAAGCCCGAGGCGCAGATCCAGCCGATCGTGACCGCGATCGAGAACGCCGCCGCCCGCAACCAGCGGTTGAACGCGCCGCTTACCTTCGAACTGGTTATCGGCCGCGATGAGCTACTCGCGCGCTGCTCGAGCCTGAAGACAACCAATCTTTCCCTCACGCTTCCGAGATTGATCGAAGAAGAGCAGGCCCGGCTCGTCACGATCCTTCCGAAGTTGCCGGCCGGAAAAGAGAAGAAAGTCTTGCAAACCTTGCCGGCTGCGCTCGGCCCGACGTGGACCACGCGCGCTCTGCAGTTGATGCAAAGCAATCACGCTCGCGCCGTGCAACAGATTCCGCGGGTCTTTGCCGAGGAAGGGAAACAAGACGAGCTCCAAACATTTTTGGAACGCGGCATTCGCGATCATTCGCTGACCAGCGAAATTCTGGTCTGGCTTTGCAAGGAACGCGATCGCGAGTGGCGCCCACTCATCATGCCGGATGTGCTCGGCGCGATTTTATCGGCGCTCGAACGGGACCAGCACAATGAGAACAGCCGTGGCAGCAAACTGCGCGATCTCCTGCTCGACGATCGCGAGCTGATCCCCGACATGTTCGCGGGCGCGGAGGTCGGTGTGGCGCGCGACGCCATGCGGCGCCTCATGTTGACCCCGGTGTTCGACGAGCTGACGAAACGCTCGCTCCTGGCGCGGATCATCAAGCTCTATCCGGAACTGGAAAGCGTCATCACCGGTGAGCAGAAGGAAGAGAAAAGCGAAGCGCTCGTCGTTTCCTGGAGCAGTCTCGAAAAACGCAAAGCGGAATACGAAGAGCTGGTGAACAAAAAGATCCCGGAGAACTCAAAGGAGATTGGCGTCGCGCGGTCTTATGGTGATCTACGGGAGAATTTCGAATTCAAGGCGGCGAAGGAAATGCAGGCCGTTCTGATGCGGCGCAAATCGGAATTGGAAATCGCGCTGCACAACGCGCGCGGGACGGCGTTCGAAAGCCCGGACACGTCGCAGGTTTCGATCGGCACCATCGTCGGACTGCGCGATTCGGATTCTGGGAAGGAAGAAATTTTCACCGTG
>DATILK010000452.1:0-8112 GCA_035476555.1 Chthoniobacterales bacterium
GTCGATCGCCGGGCTAAAAGAAGGCGACATCATCGTCGGTTTTAAAGGTCAACCGATTGCCACCATTGACGATTTGCACAAACGACTCGTGGCATCCGAGATCGGTGTGGCCTCGCCGGTGATGATCATCCGCGGCAAAGAGAAATTTTTTCTGATCGTTACACCGCAAGAGCTAAAAACCGTCGATTAACGATCGAATTATTGCGGCTTGGCGCTTAACTCAAACCAACCAAAGAAAATGAATCCAATGAACAACGGCAAAACATTCGAAGGTAAAGTTGTCCTCGTGACCGGAGGAACTTCCGGCATCGGCAAAGCGACGGCGATAGAGTTCGCTCGCGCCGGCGCGAAGGTAGTGGTAAGCGGTCGCCGCGAAAAAGAAGGCGCGGAAGTCGTTAACGAAATAAGGAAGCTTGGCGGCGAGGCAGCATTCGTCCGCGCGGATGTTGCGAAAGACGCCGACATCCAGGCGATGGTCCGGTTCACGGTCGACAAATTCGGCAAGCTCGACGTTGCGTTTAACAATGCGGGCGTGGAATGGACGGGCCCGCTCGAACAGGCAACTGAAGCGGAATATCGCCGGGTTTTCGACATTAACGTTTGGGGCGTTCTCAATTCGATGCGCCACGAAATTCCGGCGATGCTGAAGAATGGCGGCGGCGCCATCGTCAATACTTCCAGCGTGGCCGGGCACGTCGGGCTCGCACAGGTGAGCGTTTATATTGCTTCCAAACATGCGGTTGAAGGTCTGACCAAGTCCGTCGCGCTCGAGTTCGCCAAACAGAACATTCGCGTTAATGCGGTCGCTCCTGGAATTATCGCGACCGAAATGTTCGAGCGTTTCGCCGGGAATGAATTGCGCGATCAGATTATTTCGAGCGTTCCGGTCGCCCGGGTGGGAGCCGCCGAGGAAATCGCCGCAGCGGTTCTCTATCTGGCGTCCGATGCCGCGAAATTCACAACCGGCACATCGCTAGTCGTCGATGGCGGTTTCGTTGCGGGGTAAAAGAGATTCAATTACAACGAAAGGATCGAGAATTATGAAAATGAAAGCGGCGCAAATCAGCAAGCCGGGCGGAGATTTTGAATTAGTGGAGCGCGAGATTCCCGAGCCGGGTCCCGGTCAGGTGCGGGTGAAAGTTGAGGCATGCGGCATTTGCCATAGCGATGCGATCGTCAAGGAAGGTCTTTTTCCGGGGATTCAATATCCGCGGGTGCCTGGACATGAGGTCGCCGGAGTTATCGATCTAGCTGGCGAGGGCGTCACGCAATGGAAAAAAGGACAGCGTGTTGGGGTGGGCTGGCATGGCGGGCACGACTTTGTCTGCGATGAATGCCGGCGTGGTGATTTTGCCATGTGCGTGAATCGCAAAACCACCGGGATCGATTTCGACGGCGGTTACGCCGAATACATGATCGCGCCTGCCGAGGCGCTGGCGCTGATCCCTGACGAATTGCCCGCAGAGGAAGCCGGACCGTTCATGTGCGCGGGTGTCACGGTTTACAACGCGTTGCGAAATTCAGGCGCACGCGCCGGCGATGTCGTGGCGGTGCAGGGAATTGGAGGACTCGGGCACCTCGGAATTCAGTACGCGCGCCAGATGGGATTTCAAACCGTGGCACTCGGCCGCGGAAGCGACAAGGAACCGCTCGCCAAAAAACTCGGTGCGCATCGTTACATTGATTCCAATGTCACCGATACCGTTACGGAATTACAAAAACTCGGCGGAGCCCGCGTGATTCTCGCGACCGCGCCCAGTGCCAAGGCGATCTCCACAGTTGTCGATGGACTTGGGGTGAACGGGAACCTGCTGGTGCCCGCCGCTCCGGCGGACCCCCTAACGATCAGCGTCCTGCCGTTGATTAATGGGCGACGATCCGTTTCCGGCTGGTATTCTGGCACCGCGCGCGATTCGCAGGACACCTTGGAATTCAGCGCGCGAAACGGCGTGCATCCGATGATCGAAAAATATCCATTGAGTCAGGTGGCCGAAGCCTACGAACAGATGCACAGCGGCAAAGTCAGGTTCCGCGTCGTTCTTACGATGGGCGGTTAGGCGCGAGGCAATGTCGGGATTCAAACCTATGAAAACATCTTACTTCTTCGCGTTTCTTTGCGGAGCCGCTTTGATGCTCTGCGTTAACTCACTTCGCGGTTCGAATGCAGAAAAGCCGCGCCATGTTTATGAGTTGCGTCTGTATCACGTTCACGAGGCGAAAATGGATGCGCTCAAGGCGCGGTTCGGTGATCACACCGACGCCATCTTCAAACGGCATAACATGAAGAGTGTTGGCTACTGGGTCCCGGAAGATGCGCCGGAGTCCCAAAACCTGTTCGTCTATGTTCTCGAGCATCCTAGTCGCGCGGAAGCGGAGAAGAACTGGGCCGCGTTCCAGGCCGATCCGGAATGGCAGAAGGTGACAGCTGAATCGGAAAAGAACGGGCCTCTGGTTGATAAGATCGACCATTACTTCATGGATCCGACCGGCTTTTCGGCGCTGAACTGACACCATTATGCGCTCCGACATTGTCCCAGGAGCTGTTTTCCCAGATTACGAGCTAACTGATCATACTGGGAAACGCCGGAAGCTTTCGGAGTTACAAAGACAAGACCCGATGGTCCTGGTCCTGGGCCGCGGAGGTTACTGCCCGAAAGACCGGCGACAATCAGAAGGACTTGTCCAACTTCATCGCGAACTGGAAGTCGCCTACTGCCGGCTGGTCACGATAACCACCGACAACATCACCGACACCAACGAGTATCGTACCGGGGTCGGCGCCCACTGGCCATTCTTGTCCGACGCGCGGCGGATCATTCAAAAGGATCTCGATATCGCGGAATACACGGATGCCGTCCACAATCCCATGATTCCGCACGTGATCGTTCTCGAGCCGGGCCTTGTCGTCTACAAGATATACAATGGCTATTGGTTCTTCGGTCGCCCGACCGTGGAAGATCTGCGACAGGATCTACGCGCCGTTCTCCAAAAATGCCGGCCGGATTGGGACATCACCAAGCCCGAGTTGAAGATCGCCTGGCAGGAAGGCCGCAAAGACTTGTTTTATCCGTACGGGAGGAAGTATGACGCGATTGCGGATGAACGGAAGTAGTCAGGCGCGGATGCGCGCTCGACATCGGCAGGCAAACGGCGATAACGGATGGATGACGCGGCTCGCTTTTTTCGGCGCCGTGCTGATCTGTGCTTCGCTGCTGACCAGTTGTTCGCGGAAATCGCCACCGGCTGGGCCGTCAGCGCCCGAAGTGTTTGTGACGACGGTTCAGCCGCGAGATGTGCCGCGCGTGCTCGAGCGGGTTGCGACCCTCGACGGTTTCATCAACGCGAACATCAACGCCCAGGTCCAGGGCTACATCATCTCGCGCGATTATCAGGAAGGCAGCCTGGTCAAGAAAGGCGACCTGCTTTTCCAAATTGATCCGCGACCGTTCGAAGCTGCGCTTGCCCAGGCTAAGGGGACTTTGATGAAAGATCAGGCGGCGCAAACGAAGTCGGATGCGGATGAGAAACGCGCGATGGACTTGTTCGAGAGAAAAGTCATCAGCGATCAGGAACGCGACACGGCGATTGCGGCCGCGCGATCCAATCAGGCGAACGTTGAAGCCGACGAAGCGGCGGTGAAACAAGCCGAGCTGAATCTTGGCTACACGAAAATCGCGGCGCCGATCGATGGGCTGGCCGGTTTTGCCAATAATCAGGTAGGCGATCTGGTTGGTCCGTCCGCCACCGCTCCGCTCACCACCGTGTCGCAGATCGATCCGATCAAGGCCAACGTCACCGTGGGCGAAGGTGGGCTGACCGATTTCTTTGCCCGCTATCCGGATGCGGAGAAACGCCAGGCGCTCCTCAAGAGCATCGACTTCGATTTGATTCTCGGCAGCGGCACTCTCTACCCGCGAAAAGGAAAGTTTTACGCGCTGGACCGAAACCTCGATCCGAAAACAGGATCGATCCATTACTACGTGACCTTTCCAAATCCGGATGCGATTTTGCGGCCGGGACAATTTGGAAAGGTGCGGTTCGTGCCGGACACGGTCCAAAATGCACTCGTCGTTCCGCAGGAAGCGGTGACTGAATTGCAGGGCAATTTTCAAGTCGCGGTAGTCGATCAGGACAGCAAGGTCAGCATTCGTCCTGTAAAAATGGGCGAACGCATTGGCGCGATGTGGCAAGTCTCCGAAGGCTTGAAACCCGGAGATCGGGTCATTGTGCAAGGCCTGCAAAAGGCGCGGGAAGGTTCCACCGTGACGGTGAAGGAATGGACGGCGCCGGACCAGGCGGCTGCGCCCAAGCCGGCGTCTTCACCTTAAGGCCTGCGCGATGTCCGCGTTTTTCGTTAGACGTCCAATTGTCGCGATCGTCATCGCGATCCTGATGACGCTGATCGGCGCCGTCTGCCTTTTCTCACTCCCGATCTCGCAGTATCCGCAAATCGCACCGCCGGAGATCCAGGTCCAGACGCACTACACCGGCGCCGACGCGCTGACGGTTGAGCAATCCGTGGCGGCGCCGATCGAGCAACAGATGAGCGGCGTCGACAACATGAATTACATGTACTCGGTCAACGCCAACAGCGGCGATATCCGATTGATCGTCAATTTCGACATCGCGACCGATCCAAACATCGATCACGTCCTGACGCAGCTGCGGGTGTCGCAAGCGCAGTCGCAATTGCCGGCGGACGTCAACAATTACGGCGTCACCGTTAAGAAATCGACGACCGCGCCGCTGATGCTGGTCGCTCTTTATTCGCCGAAAGGAACGTACGACGGAACTTTTCTGGCGAACTACGGCTACATCAATCTGTACGACCCGCTGACGCGTGTCCCCGGCATCGGCAATGTGGCGGTGTTCGGCGCCGGGCAATACGCGATGCGGCTCTGGGTGAAACCGGATCAGCTCGCAAAGCTCGGCATCACCGTCCCGGACATCATCACGGCCGTGCAAAAACAGAACACGGTAAATCCCGCCGGACAGGTCGGCGGCGAACCGATCCCGCAAGGACAGAAGTTTACTTACACGGTGCGGGCGCAAGGGCGTCTCCAAACGCCGGAAGAATTTGGCGAAATAGTGGTCAGAGCGAATCCGGACGGATCGTTTGTCCGCGTGAAAGACATCGCTAGGATCGAACTCGGCGCGCAAACCTACAATGTAAAAGGCCGCTTGAACGGCCAACCCTCCGCGATTCTCGCTCTCTACCAATTGCCGGGAACGAACGCGGTCAAAGCTGCTCAGGGCGTCCGCCAACTGATGACGGAAGCCAGGGAGCGATTCCCGGCCGACATCGATTACACGGTTGCTCTCGATCAGACGCTCGCGGTCACGGAAGGGATGAGTGAGATCGTGAAGACCCTGCTCGAAGCGCTCGTGCTCGTCGTGCTGGTTGTCTTCGTTTTTCTCCAGGGCTGGCGCGCGACGCTGATTCCGCTGTGCGCTGTGCCGGTATCGTTGGTCGGCACGTTTTTGCTTTTCCCGCTGTTCGGATTCTCGATCAACACGCTGTCGCTTTTCGGTCTTGTTCTGGCCATCGGTCTCGTCGTGGATGACGCGATCGTCGTAGTGGAAGCGGTCGAGCGTCACATCGAGGAAGGAATGAATCCGCGTGACGCGACGCTCCAGGCGATGCGCGAGGTGTCCGGACCTGTCATCGGCATCGCGCTCGTCCTGTCGGCCGTGTTCATTCCGACAGCGTTTCTGCCCGGAATCACGGGCCGGCTTTATCAGCAATTCGCATTAACGATTGCGATCTCCGTCATTCTTTCCGCGTTCAATGCGCTGTCGCTCAGTCCGGCGCTTGCGTCGATCATGCTCCGGTCAAGAAAGAAAGTCCGCGGACCGCTTGGTTGGTTTTACGGAGTTTTTAATCGCGGGTTCGGCCGCGCGACGAACGGTTACGTCAACTGGTCGCGGCACGCGATTCGTAAAGCCGCCATCAGTTTCGCGTTGCTCGCCGTGCTTGCAGTCGGCGCCGGCGTTTTCGGATCGCGATTACCGAGCAGCTTTTTGCCCGAGGAAGATCAGGGCTACATGTATATCGCGTTGCAACTGCCGGACGCCGCTTCGCTCCAGCGCACCGATCAGGTTTGCAAAGAGATTGAAGATTTCTTGAAGAAGACGCCTGGCGTCAAGAACACCACCAGCGTGATCGGCTTTAGCCTGCTCAGTTTGGTTTACGATACCTACCACGCGTTTTTCTTTGTCACGTTCAAGCCGTGGAGCGAACGAACCGCGCCGGAGGAACAGTACGACGCCATCAAGCTGCGACTAAACAAATACCTCTCCGGTCTGAGCGAAGGAGTTTCTTTCGCCTTTCCGCCGCCGGTGATTCCAGGCGTCGGCACATCCGGTGGATTCACCTTTGTTCTCCAGGATCGCGCGGGCAAAGACGTCGCGTTTCTCGCGAAAAACATGCAAGCGTTCCTGGCCGCGGCCCGCAAGCGTCCCGAGCTCGGCACGCTTATCCCGACGTTTCAGCCCAATGTGCCGCAGGTTTTCGTCAACGTCGATCGCGACAAAGTAATCAAGCAGGGGATCGATCTCACCTCGGTCTATCAAACCCTGCAAACGTTCATGGGCGGATTTTTCGTCAATTACTTCAATCGCTTCGGCCGAACCTGGCAGACCTACATCGAGGCGGAAGGCGATTACCGAACTGACGCGAAGAATGTCGGGCAATTCTTTGTTCGCAATGCGAATGGCACGCCCGTTCCACTCGACGCGATCGCCAGCATCAAGGACATCGCCGGTCCGGAATTCACCTTGCGGCACAACGAGTACCGCTCGGCGCAAATCAACGGCTCGGCCGCGCCTGGTTACAGCTCCAATCAGGCAATGAAAGCGCTCGAAGAAACTTTCGCCCAAACGATGCCAAGCGAAATGGGCTATGACTATCTCGGCATTTCGTATCAGGAGAAGAAAGCGCAACAAGGCGTTTCTCCGACAGCGGTCTTCGGCATGTCGCTTCTTTTTGTGTTTCTGATTCTCGCCGCACTTTACGAAAGTTGGTCGCTGCCCTTCAGCGTTCTGCTCGGCACGCCGGTCGCGGTGTTTGGCGCGTTCCTCACGCTTTGGCTGCGCGACATGCAGAACAACATTTACGCCCAGATCGGTCTCATCATGCTGATCGGCCTTGCCGCCAAGAACGCGATCCTCATAGTCGAGTTCGCCAAGGAGGAATACGAAAAAGGCAAATCACTTCTCGACGCCGCCCTCGAAGGCGCGCGTCTTCGTCTCCGGCCGATCCTGATGACGTCGTTCGCATTCATCTTTGGCTGTCTGCCGTTGTGGTTCGCCACCGGTTCGGGCGCCGTCGCTCGCCGTGTTCTCGGATCCACTGTCATCGGCGGCATGATCGCCGCCTCCGGCATCGCGATCTTCCTGATCCCGGTAACCTTCTACGTCATCGAACGATTCTTCGCCGGTCACGAGCATAAAGCCGAACCGGCGCCGCAACCGACTTCACCGGCATGATCGAGAATCTTCCGAAACCCATCGCTGTCTACGTCTCAGCCGAGAACAGCGGCGACACCAGTTTGTTCGATGAATGTTTCGCCGATTCAGCAACGGTCCGGGACGAAAACGAAACCCACGAAGGGTTGGCCGCCATTAAAGAGTGGAAAGCGGAAACGAAAAGAAAGTATCAGCACACCATCGATCCACTGAGCGTGATTAAAAAAGATGGAGCGTTTGTCGTTACCAACCGGTTAACTGGAAATTTTCCCGGAAGTCCGATCGAGCTTGAATTCGTCTTCACGATTCGGAACGACAAGATTATCTCGCTCGAGATTCGGTCGTAACGTCACAGTCCGTACTGCTCGTCGGTGACCTTCTCCATCCACTCGACCAGTCTGTCCTCGAGCGCTTCCTGGATCGCGATATGCGTCATCGCGGTGTCCGGCGACGCGCCATGCCAATGTTTTTCGTTCGGCGCAAACGAGACGACGTCGCCCGGCCGGATTTCCTGGATCGGCCCGCCTTCGCACTGGGCTCGGCCGAGGCCGCTCGTAACGATCAATGTCTGGCCCAGCGGATGAGTATGCCACGCCGTTCGTGCTCCCGGCTCAAACGTCACGCTCGCTCCGGCGACGCGCGCCG